>JAYRXB010000560.1:0-4280 GCA_041917735.1 Cyclobacteriaceae bacterium | reverse complement strand
CTGCGGTGGCCGCTTGCCATGCTTGTCCGATTCCAGGAGAAGCTGTGCGCACCAGCCATCGATCATTTTCTGCTCGCGGAAAAAGGATACGAACAGGAGTTCCGCTTTCACCGCGGAGGGTGGACGGTCATTGAAAACAAAGCGCTGCAAATGCCGGTTGCCGCGCGTGCGAAAGATCCACAGCAGATCGTGCTCCTGTTTTCAGGCACGCTATCGGAAAGTTCCGGCGTATTTCGGGCCATCCGCTTTGCCGAGGCTCTTCACCGTCATCACCCGGGAGTACACCTGACAATCGCGGGGTATGCCGCCTCCGCTGCCGTGCGCAAAATGCTCCGCGCCTCCACGAAGGGCAAGCCCTTTATCACACTCATCGGCGTTGACGCGCTCGTTCCGCACACCGAGATTGTCTCGCTGATCCAGACGGCTCACGCAGGGATCATTGCCTACCCCCGCTTGCCCCACACCGTCAATTCCGTTCCTACCAAGCTCTTCGAGTACCTGCAAGCCAAACTCCCGATCATTGCCGAGGACCACTGGCCCTGGGTTCGCCGCTTCGAACCTTGTCGCCCCTTCCTGCTCACCGATCTTGAAAATCCCGACGCCAACAGGATTGCTAAAGCATTGATCGACAATACATTCTACGTTGATCTACCGGCCGGCGCCAACTGGAAAGAAGAGGGTGAAAAACTGTTGTCGGTGCTGAAGTAATGGTCTAAACTATTTTTTAGACTAATCTAAATTTTTGTAGTTTTGCGGCATGATCAGTTTCACGGAAGAGAACTACCTCAAAGCCATTTACCACCTCTCCGGCGGCGGCGAGCGCGCGGTACTTACCAACGAACTGGCCGAGGCGATGCAAACCAAAGCGGCCTCCGTCACCGACATGGTGAAGCGGCTTTCTGCCAAATCACTCATCGCGTATGAGAAGTACTACGGTGTGAAGATTACGGCGCAAGGAAAGCAGCAAGCCCTCCAGATTGTCCGCAAGCATCGCCTGTGGGAAACCTTTCTGGTCGAAAAACTGGGGTTCACCTGGGACGAGGTTCATGCGGTGGCCGAGCAGCTTGAACACATTCAATCGCCGCAGCTCATCAACAAACTGGATGCATTCCTCGGTTTTCCGAAGACCGATCCCCACGGTGATCCCATCCCCGATCAAAGTGGAAGATTCAAAACCTTGTCGGTGGTGGGTCTCGACCAGGTGGAGCCCGGCCGGCGGGTGACGATCACCAACGTAAAAGACAACGACCCGGAACTGCTCAAGTACCTCGACAAGATAGGCGCCAAGCCGGGCAAGACCGTGCACGTCATCAAGCGCGAAGCCTTCGACAAGTCGATGGAGGTGCAAATCGACAAAAAGAAAATCTTCCTCAGTCTCGACGTATCCAGGAACATCCTTACCGCACAGTAGCATGTCCGACATACCCTCGAAATCGCTCAGTGAAGTAAACGCCAGCATCGATGCCACCTCCCGACGCGGGTGGCGCAAGCTGCTCGCCTTTCTGGGGCCTGCTTACCTCGTCAGCGTAGGCTACATGGACCCCGGCAACTGGGCTACCGACATTGCCGGCGGCAGCCAGTTCGGCTACACGTTGATATGGGTCTTATTGATGTCGAACCTGATGGCGCTCCTCCTCCAGAGCCTCAGCGCCCGACTTGGCGTAGTGCGTCAACTTGACCTGGCCCAGGCCTCGCGCGCCGCTTATCCTCCTGCTATCAACTACACGCTTTGGGTCCTCGCAGAAGTGGCCATCGCTGCCTGCGACCTGGCCGAGGTGCTGGGCATGGCCATCGGCATGAAGCTGCTCTTCGGTATACCCCTGGTTTGGGGCGTTACCATCACCGTACTCGATACCCTGCTCCTGCTGTTGTTGCAGAGTTATGGCATGCGGAAAATTGAAGTGTTCATCATCAGCCTGGTGGCCATCATCGGCTTTTCGTTCCTGGCGGAAATGATCTTCGCCAAACCCGCTTTGGGTGAACTGGCGAAAGGATTCATTCCAACCATCCCGAACGATGAAGCGCTCTACATCGCCATTGGCATCATCGGTGCCACGGTCATGCCGCACAACCTATATCTTCATTCCTCGCTGGTACAAACGCGCCGTATCGATACGTCGGAGCGCGGGATCTGGTCGGCCATCAAATACAATTTCATCGATTCGGCCATTGCCCTCAACGCCGCATTCTTTGTCAACGCGGCCATCCTCGTGCTGGCAGCCTCCACCTTTTTTAAGGCAGGCATGTACGAAGTCAGCAACATCGAGGATGCCTACAAGTTTCTTGCGCCGCTGCTGGGCAACGAATGGGCACCGCTGCTGTTTGGCGTGGCCCTGATTGCCGCCGGCCAAAGCTCCACCATTACGGGAACCCTCGCGGGTCAGATTGTGATGGAAGGGTATCTCAACCTCCGCATCGCTCCCTGGCTTCGTCGCCTCATCACGCGGCTGATCGCCATCATACCGGCATACATTGTCATTATCCTGTACGGCGAAAGTCAGACCGGCGCGTTGCTGGTCTTTAGCCAGGTGGTACTGAGCCTCCAACTTGGATTTGCCGTGATCCCGCTCATCCACTTCACCAGCGACAAGGCGAAGATGGGCGTATTTGCCAACAAGACATGGGTGAAGGCAGTTGCCTGGACGATTGCCACGGTAATCATTTCCCTCAACGTCAAGCTGGTCTACAACGAAGTGAGCGGCTGGATTGAAAACGGTGGCGAAAGCGCCTGGATCGTGTGGGTCACGGCCGTTCCGTTGTGTCTCGCAGCTGGAATGCTGTTGATCTACATTACGATCAAACCGATGGTAAGCCAGCGAACCACCGAAAAATCTGCCCAGTTGCCCCACGGAACCGCCACGACCCTGGAAGACCTGGAAAAGCCCGTGTACCGCCGCATAGCCGTCTGCGTCGACTTCTCTCCCATCGATGCCCTGGCGATCCGCTCCGCGGTAGCTCAAGGCGGCAAGGAGTCAAAATACCTGCTGATCCACGTCAACGAATCTGCCGGAGCGATGGTTTACGGAAGCGAGATCGAAGACCGTGAGTCAAGTGAAGACCGTGCGTCGCTGGAAGAATACCTGAAGCAACTGACCGACCGCGGTTTCGAGGCGGACGTCAAGGTAGGCTATGGCAACCCCCGGCGTCGTATCCCCGAAATGGTCAGCGAGTTTGACGCCGACCTCCTGGTGATGGGCGCGCACGGACACCGGTTCTTCAAGGACCTCATCTTCGGTACGACCCTCGGTGTGGTTCGGCACAGGGTGAAAATACCGGTGCTGATTGTCCGCAATCGGTGATCGGTCTGGTAGAAGTTAATTTTTGGCCCTCAGGATAATATCTTGCCATCTGAATAGCCCATGCATCCTAACGATTCCGTCATTATCGCTCCCGCAACGCCGCCCGGCACGAGCGCGATTGCCTTGGTGCGCGTGTCCGGAAAGGAGGCTATACCCATGGTCCAGAGCCTGTTTGATGGTAAGAACCTGACGGAAGTTCCCTCGCATACAGCGCACGTGGGTCAGCTGCGTGACGAGCAAGGCGTGATCGATGAAGTCATGGTGACAATATTTCGCGAGCCCCGCTCCTTTACCCGGGAGAATGCCGTTGAGATCTCCTGCCATGGTTCCCCGCTGATCGTTCAGCGCATTATCCGTGCCATGCTGAACCGCGGGGCTGTAATGGCTGCACCCGGCGAGTTCACCAAACGCGCCTTCCTCAACGGCCGCTTTGACCTCTCGCAGGCGGAAGCAGTCGCCGATCTTATCAACGCCGAGACCGACAACGCACGCCAGGCTGCCCTAAACCAGATGCGCGGAGGGTTCTCGAATGAAATCAAACGCTTGAGGGAAGAACTCATTCACTTCGCCTCGCTCATCGAACTTGAACTCGACTTCGGGGAAGAAGATGTGGAGTTTGCCAAACGCGATGATCTCCGGAAGCTCATCGTGTCCATGAGCGCCTTCATTCAGCAACTGATTGACAGCTTCGACACGGGTCGCGTCATCAAGGACGGGGTACCTACGGTCATTGCCGGGAAGCCCAATGTGGGAAAGTCCACCTTGCTGAATGCCCTGCTCAACGAAGAGAAAGCCATCGTTTCCGAAATCCCGGGTACTACCCGCGATGTGATCGAGGATGAGGTCACCCTGGGCGGTATCAACTTCCGGTTTATCGATACCGCCGGCTTGCGCGAAACCGCCGACACCATCGAGGCTATAGGCGTTGGACGAACGAGAGAACAACTTCAGAAAGCGGCGCTGGTCCTGTACCTGGTCGAT
>JAYRXB010000559.1:0-2612 GCA_041917735.1 Cyclobacteriaceae bacterium | reverse complement strand
GACGATTTTTCCTGGCCTTCGTCGTCAATCTTTACGGAGGCGATGTCTACGTTTGTTTTCAGTCTATCCAGTAATTCCTTATCCACGTTGAGCTCGACCATTTTGCGATCCCGGATGTCTGACTCGAAAATTCTCTCGATGTCGCTGATGTCTGTCGGGCTAGGGTTAATCCGCGTATACAGTGTGATTCCTTTCGGATCGGCCAGGTCAAAGGCCGGAATGTAGAGCAATCCAAAGTCCTCCGATTCTTCGATCACACGCTTGCCCTCTTCGAGGGTGCCCGGAAAGGATGTAAACCTGAACTTGGAGGTATCGGGCTTGAAGAACCCACTTTCATCAATGTAGAGCACGACTTCCTTGGTGGCGTTCTTTTTCTGTTGCACCGCCACATATACCAGTACCGCCATGATGGCCGGGAAGATCAGCGGGAGCAGGATCGTGGCGACCAGAAACGACTTCTTCTGAACGCGGTTCAGGAATTCGCGTTGAACAATCAACCAGATCTTATTCATGGGTTTCTCCTTTTACGAGGGTGATAAATATTTCGCTCATGGTGGGGACTTTTTCCTGGAAGGCATGCACTTCGGTCAGTCGCGTGAGTTCCTGGATAAGGCCGTTCGGATTCCCCGGCGTCTTCTGGCGCACTTCCGAATGAAAGTAATCATCCTCGGCCGGGAGCTGCCGAACCAGTTCGAATTGCCCGTTGTCGAAGCGGAATGCACCACGGTGCGTTACGGCGAACGTATTGCTCTTGTACTGCGCCTTCACGGCCTTCTTCGTTCCCTCCAGGATGCGCTGCGATTTGTTGATCAGTGCAATGTGGTCGCAAAGGTCCTCCACGGTCTCCATACGGTGGGTGGAGAAGATGATGGTTGAGCCTCGCTCCCGAAGCTTCAGGATTTCCTCCGTAATCAACTGGGCATTGACCGGGTCGAAACCGGAAAAAGGCTCATCCAGGATGATGAGCCGCGGCTCATGCATGACGGTGCTGATGAATTGCACTTTTTGTGCCATGCCCTTGGAAAGGTCTTCGACCTTCTTGTGCCACCAATCTTTAATCTCAAACCGCTCCAGCCAGACTTTGATTTTGGCCATGGCATCGTGATGGCTGAGGCCCTTAAGCCGGGCAAGGTAAATGAGCTGTTCACCCACTTTCAGCTTTTTGTACAGACCGCGCTCCTCCGGCAGGTAGCCAATCACGCCAATGTGCTCCGGCTTAAGCTCCTCACCAAAGAGAAGAATTTTCCCGGCATCGGCATTGATGATTTGGTTAATGATGCGGATGAGCGTTGTTTTCCCGGCACCGTTTGGCCCCAGGAGACCATAAATGGAGCGCTCAGGAACCGTGATGCTCACGTCGCTCAAGGCGAGATGATTGGAGTACCGCTTGGTGACCCCGGTTGTTAGTAGTGCGTTCACAAAGGAGAGGTTTGCGTGCCTGAATGAGTCGCCAAAATATGCAGATAATTACAAGGGGTCAACTTCCCCCGTCAAAAGCCCGCAGGCTCAGTGCGATTTTTCCTTAAACACAATCTTGCCCATGGAGACGTCCAGGTCGAACGTAAGGGCGTGTTTGGGGTCTTTGGCGTAGGCAGCGTTGGTGTAGACGTAGTCCCCCGTCTTCTTTAGGCCACGGGAAAGCTTCATGCTGCACAACCAGGAGTCATTGATCGTCACTTTTACGGGTACCGTTTCGTCAGGCAGCAGGATGACCATGTTTCCTGCGCCGACACTGCCCCGAACGGTGGGAAGGACGGTTGGCGTATCACTGAAGTCGAGCAGCATATTGCCAAAACTCACTTCGGCGACTACGTGCTTCGATTTTGATAAGTTGATCTGATTCACGTGAAGGTTGCCAAGGTCAACCTTGACAAAGAAGGTATCCATCACCACCTTGTTTTCGACGCGACCGTCGTACGAGACGTTGACGTTGGCGCTGCCCGTGTTGATCTTCAGGCGTGAAACCGCCAGCCCGGAAAGGTCGACGTTGGCATTGCCCAGGCCATAGTCAAGATCCAACGAGTAGGGTTTGCTGTCCGCGAGATAAAGTTTCCAGAGTTTTTCGGAACCACCATTTTCTTCACGCCCCAAAACCTGGTAGGAGATTTTCTTACTCACCTTGGTGCCGCCTTCGTGCTCCAGGGCAAGCTTTACGTAGCATACCGCATTGCGAATTTCATTGCTGAAGGTATGCGCGTAGTCTTCTAGTTCCTGGTTGCTGTAAAAATTCAGGAGTTCGGTGGTTTGTCCGGGGCGGATAATGCAATTGCCAGTCTTGGCCTTCAGGTTCAGGTGTACCGTTTGACAAGCCTCCTGGTCCTCTACCGCGAATTGCTTTTTCATTTGGCCTGCGGCATAACCCACAGCCAATACCCCCCACAATGCCAACGCCACCGTTTTCAGCATTCCTTATTCATCGTTTTAGGTCGATTCCTTAAACGGGTGACTATCAAAGGTTAAGAAACCGTTAAATATCACCCGTAATTGGTCATATACGGGAAGCCGGAGGAAAGGTTGAAGAAAACTGCTGTGGGAGGCCAAAAATACCTACTCCTGGCCGAAATACTCCTTCATTCGCTCAAAAAAGCCCTTTTCTGATTTATCGGGGTTGG
>JAYRXB010000558.1:0-4995 GCA_041917735.1 Cyclobacteriaceae bacterium | reverse complement strand
CGCACCCCGATCCATCCGGGTTACTTAGCAGAAAAAAACACGATGGAAGAAATGCACATTAACCACATGGCCGTCATCACCTGTGCGGCCCTCAACCTCGCGCTTGGTGCGCTTTGGTACTCCCCGCTTCTTTTCTACGCCTCCTGGCAGAAAGAAAACAAACTGTCCGACGAAGACTTGCGGAAGGCAAGCCCTGCCCGCATGTACGGAGGCGCAACGATCGGGGCCCTCATCATTTCGTATAACCTGGCATTCTTTCTTGGCGATGCCAAAACCGACCTGGTGTGGGGTGCCACGGCCGGGTTCCTTGCCGGCTTCGGCTTCTCGGCGCTGATATTCATGATCGTAGCGTTGTTTGAACAGCGCTCCTGGAAGTACATCTTCATCAACGGAGGATACATGACCGTGTACTTTACGCTTTGCGGCGCGATACTCGGTGGGTGGAGGTAAACAGCCAGCCAATGGCGAAGACATCGGGTGAACTGGAGAAGGAGTTCCGGGCTCATGCGAAAGCCCTGACCGGATACTCCGTAGAGGATTGGATGAAGAAGATTAGGGCCTCCGGTGCGGCCAAGCCTGGGGAAATTCTTGCTGAACTAAAGACGAAGCACGGACTGGGTCACCTGCATGCGCAGTTTCTAATGGGAATGTTCCTGAACGATGGTAAGCCGGTTTATGTGGATGAATCGGTCATGTTGGAGGCCCACTTGACCAGGTATCCGGAGATGCGGCCTTTGGTGCACGCTGTCACCCGGGCTGTGCTCGCCCTGATTCCGGCAGCGCGGCTGATCCCCAAGAAAACCTACCTTTCGTTTACCGATGTGCGTGAATTTGTGACCGTCAATCTCAGGCCCGGAGAATTGCGGTTGGGCTTTGACCTTGGCAAAGAGCCTTTCTCCGCCGGGTTGCGCAAGGCGGTGCTGACGGGACCTATGCCACGCTTTACTCACATGCTGGTTTTGGTCACCGGGCAGGCCATCGACAACCTCTTTGAATCCAACGTATTGAAATCGCATGAGCGATCGCATACGAAGTAGCTGGCGTTGATGCTATGGTGTAGCGCGCCTGAATGTGACATTGCTGCACTGGCTGGGCGAAGCAAGGTTTGGCGATAGGCTTGCTGGCTGCTGGGACTCCATGCAAAGACCTATCCCCCCGTTGTATGGATTCTACGGCCTTTGGCGAATAGATGGACTCCGCGGGGAAACCCTTAAGAGCCTGGCGCGTAATCCTTTCTTGGCCATCGACCCCTGTATCCATGTTGCTCAAACGACTCATTTTGGTGTTGCTTCTCCCGTTTCCGGAATTGACTGCACAACCCCCGACCCCCTACGCACCCGAGTTGTTCGGCCAAAACCTGTCGGGGAGTGTATGCGGCTTCAGCCCGGACGGAACGGTAGTCTACTTTGTGCGGCAAGACCCACAAACCAGGCAACACTTCCTGTACACAGCGGAACGCTCCGGAGACACCTGGGGTGTGCCGTCTGTATTGCCTTTTTCAGGAGCCAACAACGATGTTGGCGGTAGGCTCTCCCGTGACGGTCGCACCTTCTACTTTACCTCAGACCGTCCTGGCGGGTCTGACAAGCCAGGCGATTCGTGGAACATCTGGCGTGTAGAAAAGAAGGGAGAACAATGGGGCGTGCCCACCCCGCTGAAAGTGCTAAACAACAAAGGCATGGAGTGTTGCCCGGTACCATGGGGGGCCAAGAAGCTCCTGTTCTCCGCAGACCGTGGTCGTGACCATGCCTGGTGGATTTCGATTTACGATCTGGAAACAAGTGCCGAAGTATTCGTTGATTCACTCAATGCCGACAAGCGTTGGCAGTGGCCGTCATCCCTGGCAGAAGGTGATGTTCTCCTCCTGAACAGCATGATGCGTCCGGACTCCAAAGGAATGGACGATATCTATGTTTCCTTCTTCGCAAAAGGAATTTGGAGTACACCCCAAAATCTAGGCGAGCCGGTGAACACAGCGGCCTATGAAGATGGCGCCATGCTTACACCCGACAAGAAGTGGCTTATTTACTCCCAACATGAGACGGCCGAAGCACCATCTCGTGTCATGATGGTGCCCTGGAAGCCCATCTACGAGAAGCTGAAAACCAGGCAATAGGAAGGATACGTCCTGAGGGTTGACACGTTGTCAATAGGATAGCCGGTTTCAGCGCCTGCAGGGAATCGCCAAAGTCAGATTGACTCCTTCAGGGTTAGCGTAATTTGTTTCGCTTGTCCGGCGCGGTCTACGGAGAGTTGGAGCGTGCTTTTCCCCGCTGCTTTCAGTTCAACAAAGACGTCATGGGGAGTCAGGGTGTCAGTCTTTTTCCCGTCAATGGCGACGATGAAGTCGCCTGCGGTGATTCCAGCGGCTTGCGCAGGAGAATGAGGGATTACACCGGCCACTTCAATTTTCTTTTCATGACCGGGTTTGGTGATGATGCCCGTTCTGTTGGTAACGAATGGATCGCGCAGGTTGCTGCGTGGGGTCAGGTAAAGCCGGCCCTCACGCAGGGAAAATGTTAGGTTATACCGATCAAGAATCCCGAGACCAATGTTGGCATGAATGCCGGCGCGGGCCAGGCTTCTTTTTCCATCCGATTCCCGGAAAGTAATGGGCGTGTGCTGCAACACGTCAGTCCCAATTCCAACCTCTCCCCGGGCCATGTCACCCCGTTGTGGACCATTGGCGCCGTGTAAAACAATAAAGTCCTTGAGCACCGGTTCGCGTTCCAGCAATGTAGCGCATTGCGATTTGTCGACGGAAAAAAAGGACTTCGCCCCGGTGTCCACAATTGCCTTGACCGTAACGGATTGCTCATTTCTGGAGACCTGCACGGTCGTGTACACATGACCGGTGGGACTCAGCGTCAGGGGAATGCTCATGGCGTTCGTATTCCGCGGTCCTTGACCCGGTTTGTGTACCATCAGCAGCTGACGATCCCAATCGATCGTGATGTCAGCATTCTCCAACAGGTACTTTCCGATGATGCCGTCCGTTCCGGCAATGGCCTCTGACGCAGCGCCAACGGCTGCCACGCCGTTCTTGATGAGGACGTCACCGAGGGAAAAGGTGACATCTTTCGCCAGCGGGACGGTTCGGGGTTTGTTTGGGTCGGAGCCCGCCACGGGAATCGTCCCGGAATAGGAGAGACTGATGGAGTTATCCGCTTTGGCAAGGACCCCGATGGGCGCACCGGTGTCGAAAATAATGGAGAGTGGCCTCGAGTCATTCACCTTCACGGGAATGATAATCCAGTCCCGGTACCGGGTGAAAGGAATATCCACGGAATTGACTCCAGGCGGAAATACAATTTCACTCTTCGGCAAGCCGTGTTGACCGCACGAAACCAGCACCGAGAAAAGCATGGCGTATAGTGTTGCCGGCACAGCCGCTGCGTAGAATTTTGCCATACCTAAAGAACGCAAGGAATCGAATGGAGTTTAAGGACACCGGTTTTGTTTTGCGGGAAATCAACACAAAAGGGGTACCTGCATCCGTCGGAATTCTGAACATTCGGCAGTATCGGACGCAGTGCCGTTTGCGCGTAGGGCATTTCGTTGGTGGTTTGAAACCGGTGCCGAATATGGACTAGTAGCCAACCGCCAAGCTCGCCCGGCTTAAGGCAGGTGACCGTATCGCCATCGCCTCCCGGGCCTGACCCGTTGAAGAGTTACCTCAATAAACCTGTCACTTTCCGTAACGAACGGTGTTGGCTTGAGTTATCCCTTGATCCAAGCTCAATTACCATGCTCAGAAATTACCTGATGGTGTCACTTCGGAATGTCCTCCGGGATAAAGTATTCAGCGTCATCAATGTCCTGGGCCTCTCCATCGGGATAGGTGCCTCCCTGCTGATTGTAAACTACCTCCGGTTCGAGAAGAGCTACGACACCTTTCACACAAACTTTGACCGGATCTTCCGGGTGCCCATGAAGATCCAGGAGAAGGATGGTCCCCTTCAGACATTTGCGTTTACCTATCCGGCGGTGGCAGGAGCCATGAGAAATGATTTTCCGGAAGTAGAGCAGGCTATCCGTCTTCGGAGGATTGGCGGCTTGGTCAATGTCGATGACAAGGCATTTGCGGATGTGAGAATGTTTTTCGCGGATCCAGCGGTGTTCGATGTATTTACGCTGCCGATCGTGCATGGAAATACTTCGGCGTTGAACGAGTTGAATAATGCCGTGGTGACGGAATCCCTCGCGCTGAAGTTGTTTGGTGAAGTGGACGCACGCGGCAAGACGTTCCGCTTTTTCGATGACCAGGTATTCAGCGTCAGCGCGGTCATCCGCGATCTTCCGGAAAATTCGCACCTACAGTTTGATTTTCTTTTGCCCTATAAGCGATACGTTGAGACTTTGAAGGAAGTGGGAGCCGATGCGGAAACCAATTGGGGCTGGTCGGATTATTACACGTACGTACTCCTGCGGCCTGGCCAGGACCCTGAGCAGGTAAGGAACAAGCTCCCGGCTTTTGCCGAGCGCTACAAAGGGGAGAGCATGAAGGCCAGGGCGTACACGGTGCAATTTCAGCTGCAGCCCTTGGCTGAAATTCATACCAAATCCCCTTACGACTATGAGTTTGCCGGGAATGGCAACTTCACGTACCTGTCATACCTCTCGTTCGCCGCCATTTTCGTCATGGTGATGGCGTGGCTCAATTACATTAACTTGACGACTTCCAAATCTTTACGTCGAGCAAAGGAAGTGGGTGTTCGAAAGGCGGCTGGTGCATTGCGGGCAGAGTTGCTGATGCAGTTCCTGATTGACGCATTGACTGTCAATACCCTGGCCGTGGCAGCGGGTATTCTCATTTTTGCGCTGGCCAATCCGCACCTGGCCGCGCTTACCGGGAAGCCACTCGCCATTCCATCGTTCGGTGAACTTTCGTTTTGGGGCGGCATTTTGGGAGGGTTGTTGCTGGGCTCCATCCTGTCCGGCTTTTACCCAGCCATTATCTTGTCCGGATTCAGGCCGGTAGCGGCGTTGAAAGGT
>JAYRXB010000557.1:0-2581 GCA_041917735.1 Cyclobacteriaceae bacterium | reverse complement strand
AGGCCAACTGAGGTCATGGCTATGGACCTGGAATTCAATCGAAACGAAGATGTGTTCAAGCAACTTTGCTTCCAGCTGGAATCAAAGCTGAAGCGCGTTGCCCTGGGTGGTGGCGAGAAGAAAATTGAAGAACAACATCAGAAAGGGAAGCTGACCGCCCGGGAGCGTGTAGCTTACCTCGTCGATAAGGACACGGAGTTTGTCGAAATCGGCACCCTGGCTGGCGAGGGAATGTACGAGGATATTGGCGGATGCCCGGGGGGTGGTGTCGTGACCGGTTTGGGATATGTGTCGGGTCGCCTGTGCGCCATCGCAGCCAATGACGCTACCGTCAAGGCCGGAGCATGGTTTCCGATTACGGCCAAGAAAAATCTTCGCATCCAGGAGATTGCCATGGAGAACCGCATTCCAATCATTTACCTGGTCGACAGCGCAGGCGTCTTTCTCCCGATGCAGGATGAAATTTTCCCGGACAAGGAACACTTTGGTCGCCAATTCAGAAATAACGCCAGGATGTCATCGATGGGAATAATTCAAATTGCTGCCATCATGGGCAGTTGTGTGGCAGGCGGCGCTTACCTCCCCATCATGTCCGATGAGGCTATGATCGTCGACAAGACCGGGTCCATTTTCCTGGCGGGTTCCTACCTGGTGAAGGCTGCAATTGGTGAGGACATTGACAATGAGACGTTGGGAGGAGCAACCACCCACTGCGAAGTCTCCGGCGTTACCGACAATAAGTTTCCCAATGACCAGGCTTGCCTGGACTACATTCGGTCCATTCTGTCGAAAGTAGGGCACGACCCAAAGGCAGGATTTGACAGGCAGAAGCCGGCGCCGCCCAAGGATAACCCGGCGGAGATTTATGGACTGATTCCCGCTGACCGCACCAAGCCATACGACACCCTCGATATCATCCGGAGACTGGTGGATGATTCTGAATTTGATGAGTATAAGGCACTTTATGGAAAAACGCTGATCTGCGGGTATGCGCGCATCGACGGCTGGGCGGTCGGCATTGTGGCCAACCAACGAAAAGTGGTGAAGACCAAGAAGGGCGAGATGCAGATGGGTGGCGTCATTTACTCCGACTCGGCAGACAAAGCAGCGCGGTTCATCATGAACTGCAACCAACGAAAAATTCCCATCGTCTTCGTACAGGATGTTAGCGGCTTCATGGTGGGCAGTAAGGCGGAAATGGGAGGTATCATCAAGGATGGAGCGAAAATGGTGAATGCCGTGGCAAATTCGACGGTACCGAAATTCACCATCATCGTGGGAAATTCTTACGGCGCGGGAAATTATGCCATGTGCGGTAAAGCCTACGATCCCCGGCTCATCGTGGCGTGGCCCTCGGCGCAGATTGCCGTCATGAGCGGCGCCTCGGCCGCGAAGACACTTTTGCAGATTCGCGTAAGTGCTTTGAAGACAAAGGGCCAAAAGATTACCTCGGAGGAGGAGGCAGCATTGCTCAAGGAAATAACAGAGCGCTACAACGATCAGCTGTCGCCCTACTATGCAGCCGCACGGCTGTGGGTCGACCAGGTGATTGACCCACTGGATACCCGCCAGTATATTTCAACGGGGATTGCGGCAGCAAACCACGCCAAAGTAAAGAGGTTCAATGTGGGGGTGATTCAAACCTGACCATGGAAGAGAAGGAGATCAAAGCGTTGATTTCATTGCTTGATGACGAAGACAAGCAGGTGTCGGCGCACGTGGAAGAGAAGCTGCGATCCATGGGAAGCCAGGTAATACCATTCCTGGAAAAAGAATGGGAGGCGAGCTTTAACCCATCCCTCCAGTCGCGCATCGAAGATATCATCCATGATCTGCAGCACGACCTGCTGAAGGAACGGCTGATGGCCTGGTACCGCGGGGAGTCCAAAGACCTTCTTGAGGGCATGTGGATTGTAGCCACGATTCAATACCCGGATCTCAGCCTCGATAAACTTAAGCAGGAACTGGAGCAGATCTACTATGAGACCTGGCTAGAGTTTCGCGCCGACCTTCACCCGATGGACCAGATCAAGGTGGTCAACAGCGTCTTGTTCAGCAAGCTGAAATTTGGCGCAAACACCAAGAATTTTCATTCCCCCGGCAATTCCATGATCAACGTGGTGCTGGAGTCGAGGAAAGGAAATCCGATAACGCTGTGCGTGATCTACATGCTGGTCGCCCAGAAGTTGAAAATGCCGGTCTTTGGTGTCAACCTGCCCAACCTCTTTATCCTGACCTACAAAGACCCGCAAAATGCGCCCTTCTATATCAATGCGTTCAATCGGGGCCTGATCTTTTCGAAACAGGATATCGAGAATTATATCCATGAACTTCACCTCGTGCCACAGAACTCGTTCTTCGAACCGTGTGACAGCGTGGAGATCATCCGTCGCGCACTCCGTAACCTGATCATGTCGTTCGAGAAGATGGGTGAGCACGCCAAGGCGGAGGAGGTCAAGTTGCTGCTGGTTGACATCTCCGAAGGCGGCGACCTTGGCGTCTAGTTGCGTCTACTTTCGCCGGATCGAGCATCCAGCTGCACGCGTTGTGGGCCCGGCAGTTTTTCCGTTCAGCAGGTTTT
>JAYRXB010000556.1:0-2390 GCA_041917735.1 Cyclobacteriaceae bacterium | reverse complement strand
GCTTGGCCAGGTAGTCGTCCGCGCCGACCTCAATCCCCTCCAGCCGTGATGCCGCGTCTGCCTTTGCGGTGAGCAAAACAACGGGGATATGGCTTGTTCGCTCATCGGACTTCACCAACTTGACCAATGCAATTCCATCAACCTTTGGCATCATCAGATCGGATACAATCAAGTCAGGCTGACGGGTGATGGCCGCTTCAACTCCTTCTTCGCCGTTGATGGCCAGGGCCACATCATAACTATCCATCAAGCACTGCTCCAGGTACCGGCGCAAGTCAGCGCTGTCTTCCACAACCAGGATCACCGGTCGGTCTGTTGACACGTGATTGTCTTCCGACGCCACCTGGGCCAACCCAGCCATATCCCATGCCTTGGTTTCGTAGTTGCTTTGCCCTGCTACTATTTCTTCTGGGCTGAGGTGGCCCCTTCCCAATGGCAGACGAAGACTAAAAAGCGAACCTTGTCCCGGGTTGCTGTACACCCGGATAGATCCATGATGAACACCCACCAGTTCCTTGACAAGCGCCAGTCCCAAGCCAGTTCCTTCATATTCCCTCCGCGCCGAGTCACTGACCTGGTAAAACCGGTCGAATATTTTTTCCAATTGATCCGCTTCTATCCCAATGCCGGAATCGGATACTTCAATCTCCGCCCATCCCGCAGCCGCTCCATCCTCCTGGTGTTCGCGCACCGCCAAAGAAACAACCCCGCCCGGGGAGGTAAACTTGAAAGCATTGCCGAGGAGGTTCATGACAATCTTCTCAACCTTGTCCGCATCATACCACAGAAACACCTCCTGTGGCATGTCCACACGAAATTCGAGTTGGCGCGACTGCGCGATGCTCAAGAATTGGCTTGTCAACGGCCGCAGCAATGCAGTCAATTCACCGTGGCTGGCTTGAAGCCTCATCGATCCACTCTCCAATTTAGAAAGATCGAGGAGCTGGTTGACAAGATTCAACAGTCGGTTTGCATTGCGTTTCATCATGGTGAACCGTTCCGCTTCAGCCGGATCCTTCGCCTGTCGAATCTGCTCTTCAAGTGGTCCCAACAGCAAGGTCAGCGGTGTCCGGAACTCGTGCGAGATGTTGGCAAAAAAAGTAGATTTCACCGTGTCCAGGTTTTTCAACTCCAGGGCACTTTTTTTCAAGGCCTGGTTCTGTTCTTCAATCTGCCGTTTCTGATCCTGGATAAGGGTGTTGTTCCGATGGAGCTCGTCATTGGCGCTGACTATTCTAGCTTCGAAATCCTCGTTCTGGCGGAACATTTGCGTGATGTTCACATAAATGAAAACGGACGTGAACACCTTGGCCATGCTAAACAGCACGAAATGATAGTTATAGAATTGAAGGTCTGACGGGTCAACGGCTTTGATGCTGAATACGACCCGCTCACAAACAAAATTGATCACTACCGACAACACAAACAGCGAAACAATCAAGCCCTTGTTTTCCTTATGGGTATACACCAGGCTGGGTATCACGGCGATTACCGGCAACAGGAGGGTATTGATGTAATACATCTCCAGGTAGTTCAAGGTGATGAAGCCGGGGGTAACACAGAAAATGAGTGTCAGCGAGAGCGATGTGGTCAATTTTGCGGCTCGCGTGAAGCCCAATTGCAGCAATCCGATCACGACAACTCCAACCACGATCAGCTCTACTTCCCGTATTGAACCGATAGACCAGTAGCCGTCAACCCGATAGTCGGAAAAGTAGTCGTGCACCAGGAACGTGATACCCGTAACAATGAAGATCAGGTTGATGAGGTAAGTGAGCTGTTCCTTTCTTCCGGGTGGCATGAAGGAGGTTAATCGGGTCATGGTTCACGGGTCTCGGCAAGGGTGGGTAGCCTGACCAATGGATGAATTTATCAAATCCCTTTGCAATGGAGCAACCCAGGCCCCAAGTCCTCAAATTGGTCCCGTTATGCCATAAGCGACGTACCCGGGAAGGCCTGCATCACCCAGGCTATATCCCTGTTTTCAGGGAGTAGCCGTAACGGGCGGAGCAGTCCGCTAACACTTTCCATTCATTCTCTAACACAGTTCTTTCGTGATGCAGGCGACCATTCCCGGTTCCTCTACATTTCGTCCAAGAACCCGCAAAACCCAATCTGCATGGAAAACACGAGGCTCCAGGGCCGGCCAAGCCGGGCCGACATTCAGACCATTTTTCTGTCCAGCATCAAGGACCAGCTGCCCCGCCACCTTACGCTCTCCGACGAGATGGCCGAATTGCTGCATATCAGTCGCGACAGCGCATACCGCCGTATCCGGAAAGAGACGATTCTCTCCCTGGATGAAGTGAGGATTCTCTGCGAACGGTATAACGTCTCGATCGATAACCTGATGGAAAAAAGCTCAGGAAGGGTTTCATTTGAATACAAGG
>JAYRXB010000555.1:0-3423 GCA_041917735.1 Cyclobacteriaceae bacterium | reverse complement strand
GCAACTTGCAGACTGCTGATTATCAGCCCAATGAACAATAGTGCGAATGCGTGTTTGGTATTCATAGCATCAAATTTACTTCAAGGATGCCGGGATGGCCATAATTCCATACCGGTGCAGCAATTTATTTGCAATCGCCGTGCCGGCCCATGCGGGGATCAAATCGCTATTTTTGCGGCATGATTACACGCCCCCACTCCCAATTGCGGCAATTTGCCGTAGAGGTGTTCCTAAACATGGGTTGCCCCGACAACGATGCCCAACTGGCGGCCGATGTGCTTCTGCATGCCGACCTGCGTGGTATTGATTCGCATGGCCTGGCGCGCCTCAGCGGGTACGTCAGGCTGTGGGAAGCCGGCCGCATCAATAGCAGGCCTCGTGTAGAACTCGTCCACGAATCCCCAAGTACGGGTGTTGTTGATGGCGACCAGGGACTGGGGCTCGTAGTTGGTCCCCGGGCCATGGCCATTGCCATAGACAAAGCCCGGACGTGCGGCACCGGATGGGTAGCCGTTCGCAATTCGAATCACTTTGGAATCGCCGGGCATCACGCCATGATGGCGCTCGAACATGAAATGATTGGCATGGCAATGACCAATGCCAGCCCGTTGGTAGCACCCACGTTCTCCGTCGAACGCCTCCTGGGAACCAACCCGATCTGTGTGGCGATACCGGCCGGGGAGCAACCGCCATTTGTTGCCGACTTTGCCACGACCACCGCCGCCAATGGGAAGCTGGAGATCCTGCAGCGCAAGAACAAAGAGGCGCCGCTGGGATGGATTCAAAAAAAGAATGGCGATCCATCCACCAACCCGCACGACCTGAAGGAAGGCGGCGCGCTTATCCCGCTGGGCAGTGACCGCGATCATGGAAGCCACAAAGGGTTTTGCCTGGGCGCATGGGTCGACATCTTCTCCGCTGTTCTCTCGGGTGCAAACTATGGTCCATGGGTTCCGCCATTTGTGAGCTTTCTTGCCCCACCCGCCGATCCTGTCGGTGCCGGCATCGGGCACTTTTTTGGGGCTATGCGTGTGGATGCCTTTCGCCCTACCGCCGATTTCAAGAAACACATGGATCAATGGATCACGCGTTTCCGCTCAGCCAAAACCGTTGACGGTCAGCCCGCCGTGATCATACCGGGAGACCCGGAGCGTGAAGCCCACAATCAACGGCTTCAGGAGGGGATTCCCCTCCACGAAAGTGTGGCGGACGACCTGGAAAAACTGGGGAGTAAGTTTGGAATCAGGTTCTGATTAAAAGGACACAAATACGCGGAAGACCCAGGGCGAGGCAAAGGCGTATTCCGATCGATTCCAAATGACATCGTAAAGACCCATGACGTTGAGGGATGCACGGCCACCCAGCGGCTGGCTATAGCCTGCACCAAGGAGTAGCCGGTCATACGTCTTTCGCATACCGCTGTTGATATTGTACACCGGTGTATTCAAAAGCGAATACTCACCATATAGAAAAAGTTGTCCGAAATTGTATCGCACAAACGGGCTTATGCCATACTGGTGAATTTCCTGACCAAAATCCGGGTAGCTGTAGTATTGATAGTTGAGGCCCATACCTACGGAAAATTGGTTATTCACCATGTACCCGACTATCGGGTAGAGACCCACATAGAAGTAACGGCTCCCGTAGCTGTCAGTCCCGCCATTCAGCCCGAGCCCGCCGCCAAAATAGAGGCGCTCCGAAAGCTTGGCATTGTCCAGAACATCGCGCTGAGCATTGGCCACCAGTGCGACCGAGGCGAGGAGGATCGCCAAATAGATTCTTTTCATGTTAGTCAGCTTCTTCGATGATATAGATATCTTCCGTATCTCGCTTCATCAGGTATTTCTCGCGGGCAAATTTCTCCAGCAGTTCGTTGGTGCCCATCAACTCGGAACGGTCCTGCTCCACCTCTTTGATCTTCTCCCGGTAATATTCCTTCTCATGCTCCAGTGAACGAAGTTTCGCCGTAAGCCGGAAACGATTGATCAAGTCGTTAGAATCGAGAAACGTCATCCATACCAGGAAGAGTATTCCAGTCAGGGAATAGAAGTTTCGCAGAACGGGGGGTATACGCTTGAACATAAGTTTAAAAAATGAATGGTCGAAGATAGGAAAATGTTCCCGATTTACGGAAAGCGGCGTCCTTACCCGTAGCCAATAAGCTACCAAACTTTCTATCTTTGACCCCCCGGACGGCCCGGATTGCAGGCCCCGGCGCCCTTCATGCCCAGCATCATCCCCGGATACGAATACGATCTGTTTATCAGTTACCGCCAGAATGACAACGCCAGGGGCTGGGTAACCGAATTCGTCAATAACCTCAGTGAGGAACTTGCCGCCACGCTCAAAGACCCGGTTTCGGTATACTTCGACGCCAACCCGCACGATGGTCTGCTTGAAACCCATCACGTAGACAAGAGCCTGGAGGGGAAACTGAAGTCATTCATTTTCGTTCCCATCGTATCACAAACCTACTGCGACCCGAAGAGTTACGCCTGGCAGCATGAGTTGCTTCCGTTCAACCGCATGTGCCAGCAGGACACACGAGGTCGCGAAATTCGGCTGGCGAGCGGCAATGTGGCGAGTCGGATTTTGCCGGTTCGCATCCACGACCTGGATACCGAAGACCGTACCATCCTTGAAGCAGAACTCGGTGGCGTCATCCGCTCCATCGAGTTCATCTATAAATCCAGTGGCGTCAATCGGCCGCTTTCACCGGTCGACAGCCCTGAAAAAAATCAAAACAAAACGTACTACCGCGACCAGATCAACAAAGTCGCCAATGCCGTGAAGGAGCTTATCTATGCGGTCAAGTATCCCGATCGCGTTGTCGAAGTTCCTGGCCGTTCATCGGAAGTAAAGCCTGAGGCGACGTCGTTGCCGTCAAAACCTGCCATTGAAACCAACACAATTGCAGTTCTTCCCTTTGTCAATCTGTCCCAGGATCCGTCCCAGGAATATTTCGCGGATGGGGTGATGGAAAATATCCTGATCGAACTGGCCAGCCTGCGCCAACTCAAGGTGATTTCCCGTACCTCGGTGATGCGGTACAAAAAGACGGACAAAACCGCGCCCCAGATCGCAACGGAACTTGGTGTCAAATATCTCCTGGAAGGCAGCGCCCAGGCTCACGGCAATAACGTCCGGATACATGTCCAACTGATCGACGCCCAACTCGATCAACCGGTTTGGGCCAAGGCCTTTCGCGAGAGCCTGGACGACATCTTCGCCATCCAGAGCAACGTCGCCGAATTTGTTGCGGCCGAACTAAAGGCCTCGCTCTTGAAGGAAAAGCGACCAACGCACGATGCTCCCACCCGCAACCTGAAGGCGTATGACCTCTTCCTCCAGGGACGGCATGCTTTCAACCAGTGGAACCTGGATGGATATCGGCAGGCCGAAAAGTTCTTCCTGCAGGCGTTG
>JAYRXB010000554.1:0-10178 GCA_041917735.1 Cyclobacteriaceae bacterium | reverse complement strand
TGGAGATTCTCGGCTTCCGTTAACCCGGATACAGGACCATCCAACAGCTCGAATGCTTGAGGCGCCTTTGGTTGGAATTCCTCGCAAGCAACAAGGATAATCATTCCCGCGAATATTGTTTTTCGGTTCATGCGTCTAAAAGTACGATTAGTGTAAATATAATGTTAGACGCATCTAATATGTTAATTTTACGATGTTAACAAAAAGCCTTATTTTTATCTGAAAAGTGTAAATGGGATCCCTGACAGAAGAAAACTATATCAAGTCCATCTATGCTTTATCGCAGGCAACGGGAGAGGTTTATGTTTCGGAGTTGGCCAAAAAACTGGATGTAAAGCTTCCCAGTGTAAATAGCATGGTGAAACGTCTGGCGACCAAGAAATTGGTGGCTTATGCGCCTTACAAGGGTATCAAACTGACCGAAAAAGGAAAAAAAGAAGCTTTGGCAATTATTCGAAAACACCGCCTGGCGGAATTGTTTTTAGTAAAGGTGATGGGTCTTGGATGGGAAGAAGTGCATGACATCGCTGAACAGTTGGAGCACGTGAACTCATCACGCTTTTACGACCGCATTGATGAATTACTGAACAGCCCAAAGTTTGACCCGCATGGAGAGCCCATCCCGGACAGCAACGGAAAAATTCATAACCAACAACGCACTTCTCTGATTGACCTCGCAGAAGGATTAACCGCCACCATTACTGCCGTTACAGAAGATGAAAAATCATTCCTCGACCACTTGAACGCAAAGGGATTGCAAATTGGAGATGCCGTGACCATTATGAAAAGAGAAATGTTCGATGGCTCCATTACTCTTCAGCACAAGTCGAAAAAGGAAATACTGCTGACGCATCAGGTCGCAGAAAGGATTTGGGTAGAATTGTAGAACGCGCGTATACCCGTAACGCATTTTCGCTTTTATCCCAGGTCAAAACAATTACACTCTATATTGATCCCACCCGACCATTACTTCCGACAAGCCGCCAAATGAGTTTGTTGCGTGGTCTTTGTCAAGGGGGTCGATTCCACAAAGATCAAAACACAAGATCGACACTTGGCTTGGCGGTGAAATGGTCTCATCATTTTTGTTTGATCTGTGATATGCGCTGAATTTATTGAAGATTCAGTCCTTTAGAAATTTCTTGTAAAGCTCTTGTTAAAACATAGATTCGATAAAGAATCTAAGCTACGATCGGGTTTTGACAAGTGGTTTGCAGGATGAGTGAGAAATCTTTTTCTCTTTGAATATTGATTGGCTGTCCACAAAGGAGTTGTTCCTTCAAAAACAATAATAAAACAACCTTTTGTGGACTGCCAATTAATGATCGTCACGTCATGTGAAGAAACGAGGCTAAACCCCAATCCCCTTCCTCTTCGACTTCTTTTTCCCCTCACTTTCTTCTTCGGAATCCTGCTTCACTGTCTCTTTTTTCTCTTTGGATTTATCCTCGCCTGACTTCTCTTTCTTCTCGATACCCTGGAATTGCTTTTCCATTTTTGCATTGTAAAGATCCAGGTTTTTGTATTGGGGATTAGCTGCTATGTACATTTTATCTTCTCCGCCTTCCCGTGCAAAGGTGACCGGAGTGAGGTTTCCTTTTTCCAGGGACTTCATCAGTTTTGTTTTCTCCTCGGCATTCAGTTGCTCCTTGATGGGGTATTTGGCCATGACCATTTCAAGGTCGTACCCATAACCGGCATGGTATTGCTTTACTTTAAAATTATCGTTCTTGTCCTTTTCCTGGAAATCAAGTTGCAGCCACGCGTTATAGGGTTGGCCTTCTTTGTTAGTTAGGTCTTTATTAACTGCGCGACCGCTCAAAAGATTGTAAGCCTCTTTAGCGGTGATCCCGGAATTTTTTGTGATATAAAAAGTCTGAGTCACATCCTTTGAAGGGTCTTCATTTTTCAGGGTAGCCTGATACCGGTTGAAAAAATACATATCAGTCTGATCGGACTTTCTAAAATCAAGGGAATAATTCACTTTCTCTTTAGTGTCACCCTTGTTGAATTCTCCAACCATACTTAGCTTAAATTCGGCCGGTTGCTCCTTGATCTTGTTTTCAAGATCAGTATTCATTTTCTCGCCAAAGCCCAGATACTTCAGGGTCAATGAGGCTGTGCGTTTTATTTACATGATGAACAGCGAGTTGGGAGTAAATAAAAACAGGACAAACGGAAAGAATTCCAATTTGTCCTGTCAAGTCGGGATGACTGGATTCGAACCAGCGACCTCTACGTCCCGAACGTAGCGCACTAGCCGGGCTGTGCTACATCCCGAAGGGGGCACAAAAATACAGATTCGAGGGAATTTTCAGCATGGTACCCGGCGGATTGTTTGGAGGCCAGCCTTTCCTCCAACTTTTTGAGGCGGCAGGTGTTAAAAACCGTGAAGAAATTAATGGATATCTTCGCGCCGCCATTTTGATACCGGCGGGATAGCCGGATTGAACTCTATAGAGCATGATTCAGACAGATATTTGCATCATTGGCGCCGGACCGGTGGGTCTGTTTGCCGTATTTGAGGCGGGGCTTTTGAAGATGCGCTGCCATTTGGTAGACGTGCTACCCCAGGTTGGCGGTCAGCTTTCCGAGATCTATCCAAAGAAACCCATCTACGATATCCCGGGTTACCCGGAAGTAAATGCCCAACAATTGGTGGATAACCTGATGAAGCAGATTGCACCCTTTCATCCCACGTTTACCCTGGGTGAAAAGGTAAAGATGGTATCCCGCCTGGATGACGGTTCATTCGAACTGACTACCTCGGAAGACACCGTGATTCGCTGCAAGGCGATTGTCATCGCTGCGGGCCTGGGTTCGTTTGAGCCGCGTAAACCGGCTATCGAGGGACTCGAGAAATATGAAGGAAAAGACAAGGGCCTGCTCTATATGATTAAAGACCCGGAATTTTTCCGGGGAAAGCGCGTGGTGCTGGCCGGCGGGGGAGACTCCGCCCTGGACTGGACCTTATTCCTGGCTAACGTGGCGGGACGACTCACGCTCATTCACCGCAACGAAACCTTCCGTGGAGCTCCCGACTCGGGTGAAAAAGTATTTGCCCTCGCGCGCGAAGGGAAGATTGACTTATACATGAATGCCGACCTTCAATCGGTGGAAGGAGATGGCAAATTGAGCGCCATCACATTCCTGGACAAGGATCAGCAGACCGTCAAAATCGAAACCGATTACCTGGTGCCGCTGTATGGCCTTAGCCCGAAACTTGGCCCGATCAGCAACTGGGGCCTGGCCCTGGACAAGAACAACATCCAGGTGAACACGCTCGACTATTCCACCAGCATTCCGGGAATCTATGCGATTGGAGATATAAACACATACCCGGGCAAGCTAAAGCTCATTCTTTGTGGATTCCATGAGGCAGCGCTCATGGCACACAGCGCTTTCAAGTACGTATACCCGAACCAGAAACCAAGTTTCAAGTACACAACCGTAAGTGGTGTGAATGAATTCTGATCTCCTCAAAGTCCAGTTGAAACAGAAAGGGCCGATTTTACTCGGCCCTTTTTGTTAATCCAATAGATCCAACTACTTCTTCGGCGGATACTTCATGAAAATCTGCTGAATGGCGTAGTTGATATTCTGTTCCTTCTTTTCCGGAGAGGGGTGATCCTCCAGGGTTTTGGTGCCACGTCCTTGCCAAACCAATTTTTCGGTCGACTTGTCGATCATGTTGACAAAGAGTGTGCCCTCAACATAGTTCTCCACGTTCACGTATGTTGTACCACCTCCCCAGCCATAGCGGTACATTCCGTATCCACCGGTATTCGTAGCGGTCGCGGTTTGCTTTTGCTGCAATTTCACCTGAAGGTCGATGAGAACATCCGGGTTATCCGATTTGGTGAATCCCTTGGCGGACATCTGTTTGTCAATGGCGGCAAGAACGCGTGTACGATCCAATTCCTGGATGGGGAAGTTCTTGGCCTCTTCGGTGTACGAATAGGTCTTGTACTTTCCAAAGTCGGCAGTACCGTCGTAATCGTAAGTCACCTGGATGCTTGCGCAGGAGGCAACAACCAGGAGGAGGATGAAGAAAGGTAAGGCTTTCATGTTAGCTGTGGTTAGGGTTAGCAAGGCGAAATTATGTTTTTTAACGATAATGCCAAGTGTCAGAAATACTCCCCCAGATTGATGTACCAGTTCCACCCCTCCTTGCCATAGGCAAAGTCAACGGTCAGGTTGGTGTCGGATTTTCGGTTGAATTTGAACCGGAGACCCATTCCGGCAGCAGGCAGCACCTTGTCGAACTTGCCGGTTGCATTGGTATAGGACTGAAGGTTGGCAAAGAGGGTGGCACCAAAAAAGCCCCGCCTCGAAATGTCAAACCGGTATTCTGCCTCGCTGTAAAGCCACTGAGCGCCGCGGAATCGATTTGTCAGGTAGCCCCGGCCAGCCCGCCCCGAGGTAGGCTCTTCAAACGTGGCGGGAAGATTGAGGTAGGGAACATCGCCGAAGGTGCCCCAGTAGAATGCGCGGGCAGCGAGAATCTTGTGCCGGGTTTTTGAGAAGGAAAGGTATCGACGGATGTCAAAGAATACGGAACTCCATTCCGTAGTGCTTCCCATCGCCTTTCGACTCACCTTAAAGACCAGGGCCGTAAAGTAACCGTTGGAGGGGTTGACAGAGTTCTTGCGGCTGTCGCGGAGCAGGTTAAAGGTAATACCGGAAGAGATGGTCGTTGCCCCTGTTCCGTACCCGTGCTGCTTGAATTCGCTGGGGCTTTCCGGTGTTGGATCATCTTCCTCCACACCAAAGAAATAGTCGAGGTTATAACCAACCCCGAGGTAAAAGTTCGGCAATACCCGGGTGTGCGCCGCAAGGTACGTGCGCACCTGCGAGTGTTCGATGATTGTATAGTCTGTAGGTGGAACGGTTACACCAAGTCCATAGTCGCGGAGTGCATTGTATACAACCCTGAAGTCGCCGGTAGCATTCCACTCGTTGTTGTTTGCCCAAATGTAGGGGGAGAAGAGAATCCCGTAGCTCGAACTGAAGTTGGTATACGGATAGAAGTAGATCGTACTGAGGTTTGAACCCTTGTCGACGAAGAACGAGGCATTGATGGCCGACACCGATACCCCGCCGGAAGAAGACGAGGGCGCTACGGGGATGATGGAAAACTGTACCCGATCGTTGGCATCGGCTCGGTGATGGTCGTCAGGGTGACGTGGTGTAAGCAGGCGGGCACCAAAATCGATAATGTCTGTTCTTTCGAGCTCCTTCAGTGAAAGCGAGTCCCGTTTCTTCTCTTGCCCAAAGGACTGACCCGACAGGATGAGCAGGAATACAACCAATCGGGGCAAGTGCTTCATGCCCTAAAGATACGACGGAGGTGGTGGTTAGTTGGCTCCCCAGCCTCCGCCGAGTGCCTTGTATAATTGAACCGTGGCCTGAAGCTGTCGCTGCAGGGTGAGCGAAGCCTGTAATTCGGCGTCGAGCAAGGTACGTTCGTTGTCCAGCACTTCGAGGTAGTTGGTAAAGCCGCTGTCGTAGCGTTCACGCGACAGCCGGGTCGCGTTCCGAATGGCTGTGACTTGCCGCAGGCGTGCCTCGTATTCCCTTCCGTAGGTATCTACGGCAGTAAGTGCATCTTCCACCTCAGCGAAGGCAGTGAGTGAGGCCTTCTCATACCGCAATCGGATTTGCTCCGTTTTGGCCATTTCAATCTCCGCGCGACGCTTGTTTTTGTTGAAGGCAAATATTGGACCGGTCATGGATCCGGCCAGGTTCCAAACTCCGCTGCCATTTGAAATCTGTGACAAGTCGTTGCTCGCCACGCCCAGGGCCCCGGTAAGGCTGATGGAAGGAAAGCGTGCGGCCTGGGCAACGCCAATCCGTTCGTTCTGTGCTATCCACTGCTGCTCTGCCTGCTTCACGTCCGGCCGACGGGCAAGGAGCTGTGACGGGAGGCCCTCTGGAACCTTCACGATTTTTTGCTGTGCCAAGGTTTGTCCACGCGAAATTTCCCGGGGCATGGATCCCAGCAGAATGCTCAGGGCATTTTCTGTCTGCCGAATGTCGCGCTCCAGGCTTGGTACGAGTGCGGCGGCAATGGCTTCCTGGGTTTCTGCCTGCAGTTTGTCCAACTCCGCTACTTCACCGCCCTTGAATCGCAGCGTGATGATCCGCGTCGCTTCCTTCCGAAGGTCGAGGGTGACGCGTGCAATGCTGAGCCGCTCGTCGAGGCCACGCAATTGAAAGTAGAGTGAGGCGACCTGTGCCACCAGGCTGGACTGGACGGCACGTTGAGCTTCGATGGACGATTGCAACTCCGCTTTTCCGGCCCGATTTGCATGACGGGCTTTGCCCCAGATATCCAATTCCCACGAGAGTACACCCAAACCATAATACATGTCGCGTTGCTGGATACCCAGGTCGTTGGCTTGTTGGTTGTTGAGGTTCAACGCACTGGCTCCAACCGAGTAGCCAATCGTTGGAAACAGGTCCGCTTTGGCGTAGCCAGCGGCCGCCCGCGATTCGTCGATACGGGCCATGGCGGATAGCAGGTCATAGTTCTGCCGGAGAGCCACCTGAATAAGGTTCTGAAGGGTGGTGTCTTCGTACACTTCGGTCCACTGCATGAGGGATGCAGAGTCGGTGGCCGTCCCGGAGCCGCTTCGGTATGTATAGTCCGAGGACCGCTCCGTCTTCTTAACCTTCGGCCCTACCAGGCAACCGGAAAGAAAGATGGCGATAAACAGGATCAGGAGCTTTTGTTTCATGCCTTTTGTCCCTCCGCGACTTCTTTCTTTTTGGCAAATTTTTCGATAAGCACAAACAAGGACGGAATGAGAATGACACCAAGAATGGTAGCGATCAGCATACCGCTGAACACCGTCATGCCCATCACCTTTCTTCCTTCCGCACCCGCTCCGGCGGCCCGCACCAATGGAATTACACCGAGGATAAAAGCAAACGCAGTCATGAGGATCGGGCGAAGACGCAGTCGCGCGGCTTCCATGGCTGCGTCAAATGCTGTCTTGCCGCTTTCAACACCCATCTTGGCAAACTCGACAATCAGGATGGCGTTCTTGGCGGCGAGACCGATGAGCATCACCAGTCCGATTTGAGCGAATACGTTATTCTCGTACCCAGCCAGGAACATCCCCGTAATCCACAACCCGAAGAATGCCCCAAAGACGGCGAAGGGTGTGCCCAGCAAGACAGAGAATGGCAGCGACCAACTTTCATACTGTGCTGCAAGAATCAGGAAGACAAACAGCATGGCCAGCAGGAAGACTACTCCGCCAGTACCGGCAGCTTTCTTCTCCTGGTAGGACATGTAGGCCCATTCATATCCCATATCCCTCGGAAGGACCTGCGCGGCAACTTCTTCCAGCGCCGTGAGTGCCTGGTCGGAGCTGTAGCCCGGTGCAGGCGCTCCACCCAATTCCGCCGACCGGTAGAGGTTAAAGCGGTTGGTGAATTCCGGCCCGGTGGTGCGCGTTACGGATACAATTGTAGAAAGTGGCACCATATTCCCATCCGGGGTTCGGACAAATATCTTGTTCAAGTCCTGCGGGTCAACCCGGTACGTGCCTTCTGCCTGCAGAAATACTTTGTATTGCCGGCCGAAACGGTTGAAGTCATTCACGTAAGAGGCGCCAAGTGCTGCGCCGATGGATTGGTTGATGTCTTCCAGTGCCAGCCCCATTTTTAGCGCTTTGTCGCGATCAACATCCAGGTAAATCTGGGGAACATTGGTTCTGTAGGTGGTGTAGACCCTGCCAATTTCCGGACGCTGGCTGGCGGCCTGGATAAACTTCATCGTATTGTCGGCTAGGTATTGTGGCGGGTTTCCTCCACGATCCTGAAGCATCATGCTGAAACCTGCGGCATTGCCGAGTCCCTGGATGGGCGGTGGCCCGAAGGCCAGCACTGTTGCTTCGGGCACGCCGATCATGAGTTTGCGGTTGAGCTTTTTGAGTAAGTCGTTGACAACAACGTCCGGTCGCTCCTCCCAGGGTTTCATGGACACAAAGAAGAACCCGAAATTCGGCGAGTACGAGTTCGTCAGGAGGCTGAATCCTGAAATTGAAGTTACAGCCTCAATCGACGGTTCGCTCATCAGAATCTTTCCTACGCGATCACAAATCACGTTCGTTCGCTCAATGGAAGAGGCATCCGGAAGGGAAATGTTGACCAGGAAATATCCTTGATCCTCTTCCGGAACAAAACCGCCGGGGATGCGCATCCCAAGGGCGACTACGCCGCCGATCAATATGGCTACCAGGATGACAGTTCGGATGGTTTTTCGAACGAAGAACTGGGCAACGCCAACGTATCGATTGGTGAGGCCATCGAATACTTTATTGAATCCATCGAAAAACTTACCCAACAGCCCCGTGCTCTTTTGTTGTGGCTTGAGCAGCAGTGCGCTCAGTGCGGGGCTAAGTGTGAGTGCATTGAAGGCAGAGAAGGCTACGGAGATAGCGATGGTGATGGCCAACTGTTGGTACAGGCTGCCGGTGATGCCACCCATCCCTGCAACCGGTACGAATACGGCACACAAAATCAACGCAATGGCAACCACGGGCCCTGAGACTTCCTTCATCGCTTGCACGGTGGCCTCTCGTGGCGACTTACCGTGCTGAATGTGGTGCATCACGGCCTCAACCACCACAATCGCATCGTCCACCACGATGCCGATCGCGAGGACCAGGCCTAACAGGGAAAGAACGTTGATCGAAAATCCCAGTAGGGGGAACACCATGAAAGTTCCGATGAGTGAAACGGGAACGGTGAGGAGGGGAATCAGTGTCGCGCGCCAGTCCTGCAAGAAGATAAAGACCACAAGGATGACAAGCACTACCGCCTCAAACAAGGTGTGGATGATTTCTTCGATGCCGGCTTCAACGGCAAGTGTGGTGTCCAGCGTGATGGCGTAGGTGAGATCCTGGGGAAACCGCGCTTCAATTTCTTTCATGGTTTCCTTCACTTTCTCTGCAACGTCCAGGGCATTGGAGCCGGGTACCTGGTAAATCGCAATGGATGCGCCGGGCTGCCCGTTTATCTTGCCAACGGAGTTATAGTTCTCCGTACCCAATTCAAGCCGTGCAACATCCTTAAGGCGAACCTGCGAGCCGTTGGCATTGGTCCGCACGATGATGTCTCCAAATTCCTTTTCGGTGACCAGGCGATCCTTCAGCATGACCGTGTACGTGAACTCCGTGCCGGCGGGGGCTGGATTGCCACCAAATTTTCCCGCCGGTGCAATGGTGTTTTGGGCGCGAACCGCCTTGACAAGGTCGGGCATGGTTAGTCCCAATTTTGCGAGTTGATCGGGCTGCACCCAAATGCGCATGGAGTAATCGGCGCCGCCGAACAGACGGACGTCACCTACGCCCGAAATCCTGGACAATACATCAACGATGTTGATGTTGGCGTAGTTGGATAGAAAAAAGTTGTCGAAGGTGCCCTGCGGTGACTGCAGGCCAACCAGCATGAGGGGAAAGGCGAGGGCTTTCTTGGTCACTACACCCATGTTCTTCACTTCGGTGGGAAGGATGGCCTCCGCCTGGTTAACCCGGTTCAGTGTAAGCATGTTGGCATTGTCCAGGTTGGTGCCAACGTCGAACGAGACACGAAGGGTCATTGAACCATCGCTGGCATTGACCGATTTCATGTAGATCATGTTCTCTACACCGTTTACCTTTTGTTCGATGGGCGTTGCCACTGCCTGTTCGACGTTGATGGCATTGGCACCCTGGAAGGAGGTAGTTACCTGGACTTCGGGCGGTGTAATATCCGGGTATTGCGACACCGGAAGTGACTGCATCGAAATGTAACCCACCAGCACGATGATGATGGAGATCACCATCGCCACAATGGGTCGTCGGATAAAGAATTCTCCCATGGCTGGCGGATTTATAAAGTGGTGCTGTCGGACTTGACAGGAACCGGGTTAATTACGGTGTTCACGCGGAGAGCGGCACTTCCCACAAGGGCCACCCGATCGGTGGGCTCAAGCCCTTTGCGGATGATCCAATAGGAACCGTATCGGGCACCCGCTTCAACCACCTTGATTTGGAGCTTGTTGTCCTTATCGACAACATACACCTGGTACGTGCCCTGCAATTCCGTAACGGCCCGTTGAGGTACGAGCAGTGATCCGGCGATGGTCTCCACGATCAGCCGGATGCGCGCGAATTGGCCGGGGC
>JAYRXB010000553.1:0-5481 GCA_041917735.1 Cyclobacteriaceae bacterium | reverse complement strand
GGGAAATGTAGAAGGGTAAGAATTTGTTCTCGGCATCTTCACGCGAGAAGGAGAAGGTTGCCTGCGTCAGGTCATTGGTTCCGAACGAGAAGAATTCAGCGACATCGGCCAGCTCCTCGGCTTGCAGGCAGGCGCGCACGACTTCAATCATGGTTCCGAACTTGAGGTTCAGTTTGACCCCGTGCTCGGCTTCAATGGCTGCCCGGGACTGATCTACAAATTCCTTCACCTGCCGGATCTCCTCCGCCGTGCATACCTGCGGAATCATGATCTCCGGCCTGACATTGATCTTGGCCTTTTGGCAATCGGCAGCCGCTTCCAGGATGGCGCGGATCTGCATCTGGTAGATCTCCGGGAACGTCAGCCCCAGCCGGACACCGCGGTGACCCAGCATGGGGTTCACTTCATGCAGTTCCCTGACTTTCTTGAGCATCTGCGCCTTCTTCTCCAACGCCTGGGAAATAAGTTCCTCGCCATCGAGTGTGAACGGAGCCGTGGACTGGTTGGCCAGGTTGACGTCGGCCTTCAGCAAACGAAGGCTTGAGAAGAGGTTTGTCACGCCGCTCACGGTGGTCTTCAGGTGTTCCAGGTGTACCAGTTCATCGCGAAGAACATCTTCCGTGGGCAGGAATTCGTGAATCGGTGGATCGAGGAGGCGGATGGTCACTGGGCGTGGCGCCATGGCCATCAGGATTTCCTTAAAGTCTTTGCGCTGCATCTCCTTCAACCGGTTCAGGGCGTCTTCCCGCAGTTCCTTCGTATCGGCGAGGATCATCTCAACCACCACCGGCAAACGGTCAACGTCGTTGAACATGCGTTCGGTACGACACAGTCCGATTCCCATAGCCCCGAACTGCAAGGCTTTCTTGGCAGCCGAGGGCGTATCGGCATTGGCAAACACCTTCAGTTGGGCGACTTCGTCGGCCCAGCTGAGCAATGTTTTCAACTCATCCGAGAAAGAAGGCTCTACGGTGGGAATCACGCCCTGGTAAACAAATCCTGTTCCTCCGTCGATGGTAATGTAATCGCCTTCATGCAGGACCTTCTCGCCTACCCGGGCCTGGCGAAGTTTGGTATCGACGTGAATTCCTTCAGCGCCGGCCACGCAGGGCTTACCCATTCCACGAGCCACAACAGCCGCGTGCGAGGTTTTGCCTCCGCGACTGGTGAGCACACCCTGGGCAGCGAAGAAACCGTGGATATCTTCCGGCTTGGTTTCCTCACGCACGAGAATAACTTTCTCACCCTGTTTGCCGAGCAGTTCCGCACGATCGGCATCAAAAACTACATGGCCTGAGGCAGCGCCCGGTGAGGCAGGCAGACCCTGTGCCAACGGTGCCGACTTGTGGGTGGAGTCAAGGCGTGGGTGAAGCAATTGCTCCAGCATATCCGGCTTAATCCGCAAGAGGGCCTGTTCACGGGTGATGAGGCCTTCCCGGACCATCTCCACCGAGGTACGGACCATGGCGGTGGTATTCATTTTGCCATTGCGGGTTTGCAGGCAGTAGAGAACACCCTTTTCAATAGTGTACTCAAAGTCCTGTACTTCTTTATAGTGCGTCTCGAGCTTCTTGCGGAGCGTTTCCAGCTGTTTATAGAGTGCTGGCATTTCGTGCGCCAGTTCGCTTACCGGCTTCGGTGTGCGGATGCCCGCGACGACATCCTCACCTTGCGCGTTGGTAAGGTATTCGCCGAACATTACATTTTCACCGGTGCCGGGGTCGCGCGTGAAGCCGACACCCGTAGCGCAATCGTTACCCATGTTGCCAAACACCATGGTTACCACATTCACGGCGGTTCCATTCGCCATTTGCGGTGTAATCTTGAATTCACGACGGTAGTCGATGGCGCGCTTGCCCATCCATGAGTTGAACACGGCCCGGACGGCGATCTCCAATTGCTCAAACACATCCTCGGGGAATGGCTTACCCAATGTTTCGCTCACGACGGACAGAAACCGCTCACTGATGCTCTTGAGGTCTTCAGCATTCAGCCCGATGTCCACCTTGACACCGGCCTTCTTCTTCACCTCTTCAAAATGCTTGTCAAATTTTTCATCAGGAACGCCGAGGGCCACTTTGCCAAAAAGCTGAATAAATCGGCGGTAAGCATCATAGCCGAAGCGCTCGTTGTTGGTTTGTTTGATGAGTCCCTGCAGTGTCTTCTGGTTGAGGCCCAGGTTGAGGATGGTATCCATCATACCGGGCATGGACATGGCGGACCCGGAACGGACGCTCACCAAAAGGGGGTTTTCAGGATCGCCGAAACGCTTTCCGGTGGCTCTTTCTATTTCTTTCACTTGCTGATGAACCTCATCCATCAGTCCAGCCGGCAATTTGCGGTCGGGCGTCTCGAGGTACTTCAGGCAGGCTTCGGTGGTGATTACAAATCCCGGCGGGACATTGAGCCCGATTTGGGTCATTTCACAGAGGTTGGCTCCTTTGCCGCCCAGGAGTTGCTTGTTTTTTCCGTCGCCTTCGCGGAAGGCGTACACGTATCGTGGCGTTTTGGTATCGGATTTTTTGGCAGGTTCAGTAAGGGTTGACGTATTCATAACAGTTCGTTTGGTCATTCAAGGTAGAATGACCCCCCAGGTCAAAACATGACATGAGTCAGGCCGAATTCGATTTTAAGTCATGGATTGAGCCCCGGACGAGGAGCTAGCTTAGTATCGTAGCCAAGAAATCGAAAGTCGTATGATACCCACCTTTTTAGCGCACGAACTATACCTGATTTTCAATCCTGAAACAGAATTGGGCAGGAAGACCCGGGCCCTGGCCCCCTCCATCAGCGGCATTGTGCACGAAATTGATGTGAAGAGCAAGTGGGTCACCCCCTTCCGGTGGAAGGAGATCATTAACCTGCTTCATGTACCCAGCGCCAAGGACCTGGTCAACCCGGCGCATCCGGATTACACGAAGGTGCTTGGCGGGAAGGACTTCTCCGAACGCGATCTTCTAGAGATTCTCTATCAGAATCCCCAATTGGTCAAAGGACCCATCGGTGTACTGGAGAACCATGCTGTCCTGTGCGAAGACCCTGCTGACATTCTGAACCTGGAGCATACGCCTGCCGCGGAACGGGATGCGTTTGCTTCCTGATCAGCTGAATGAAAAACTGCCCTTCTCGGGAAGAGTGCTAACCTAACCGGCGAACGGTATCCATCCGCGACTTGTACGGCGCTAAGCGAATACTACTTGGATGGGCGGCCGTAATCGAGAACCAGGTTCGTCATGGCAATCAGTCCCAGTTTCAACCCGCTGTCATCAATGATGAACTGCGGCGTATGATGGGGTCCTGCTTTGACGGGGTCTTGTCCCTTGGGCATACCCCCCAGGAAGATGTACAAACCCGGCACTTCATTGCTGAAAAAGGAGAAGTCTTCCGAGCCCGTCTTGGCCTTTGACAAAATAACATTCCCATCGCCGGCTGACTTCTGCAGTGAGGGCAACATCTGTGCTGTCAGCCTGGGGTCGTTGTACGTAACCGGGTAACGTATGGTGTACGGAAGCTCCACGACAGCGGTGGCGCCGGCGGCTTGGGCAGTATGCGTGGCCACTTCGTTGATGCGCCGGATGAAATAGGCCTCATCTTCCTTACTCAGCGTCCGCACCGTTCCCAGCATCTCTACTTGCTCGGCTATAATGTTCGAGCGGTTTCCGCCATGGATGGATCCGATGGTAACCACCGCGCCATTGTTAGCAATGTTCAGGTTGCGACTGACTATGGTCTGTAAATTATTGACGATCTGGGCAGCCGTCACCACCGGGTCAACTGACAACCAGGGGTAAGCGCCATGCGAGGGCTTGCCTTTCACGGTGATCTTCATGTCCATCGCCCCGGCCATGGCGCCTTCCGGCCGAGACTCAATTTTTCCCACTTCGGCGCCCGAAGAAATATGCAGACCGAAGATGACATCCACCTTCGGATTGTCGAGGACACCTTCTTTCACCATCAGCGCGGCTCCACCTTCTTCGCCTACGGGAGGACCTTCCTCGGCGGGCTGAAAAATAAACTTCACCGTTCCCCGCAGCTCATTCTTCATGGAGGCCAGTATTTCGGCTACGCCCATCTGGATGGCTACGTGCGTATCGTGGCCGCACGCATGCATGACGGGTACTTGTTGTCCATTGTACTCCGCGATGACTTTAGATGCAAACGGCAGGTCATTCTTCTCCAACACCGGCAGCCCGTCCATATCGGCCCGCAACGCGATAACAGGTCCAGGTTGGCCCCCTTTGAGAATGCCAACAACGCCCGTCTTGGCTACGCCGGTTTTGACTTCAATACCCAGCGACTGCAAATGCTTGGCAATGATCCCGGCGGTACGCGTTTCGCGGTTGCCGAGCTCCGGGTTGGCATGGAAGTCGCGGCGCCAGGCGATAACCTTGGCTTCCATTGCGTCTGCCTTGGCCTTTACCGCCAGCCGCTGCTTGTCGGACTGGCCGGAGGCGGTCAATACATTAAGAAAAAGTAAGAGGAGAAGTACGCGTGTCATGGGTATCTCGTTTCTCCGAAGGTCAGGAATCCGCCGAAGAAACGCAACCGAACGGGCGTCAGGGCTTCACAGAGAACGTGAGGGTATTCGTCATCCCATTGTCCGACTCCTCCAGCATCAATTCAGTCTGGGATAGTATCTTAACGGTCATGGTGGAAGTTAACAGAGTACCATAATCGTCGGTGGTAACCGTCAAGGTTTTGCCGTCGTCGCTCATCGACCAGCTACCACTGAACGTCAGTTCAAATCCAGCGACGGAAGTTTGCAGTTGATACGTATTGCCCGTGCCGAACGTCCACGAGGAGCCCAGCAGCATCTGCCCCGATTCCTGGAAGTCCGGGTCGGTAGATGTAAGGGACTGCAATACCCAGGTTCGAATCAGGAGTTGATCTGGCGTTTGCGGAGTTGGGTCGTCTTTCTTGTTACAGGCAGCCACCAGGGAAACCATGGCCACCAACAGTATGAGCTTTTTCATATGAATAGGAAGAAACGATAAGCAACGGACAAAGTTTCCGCTATCTTATCCCTTATCCAACCAGGACCAGGGTCATTGCCGCAGACGGGCGTCCAACGTCTGCATAACTTTGCCTTCCATCGCCGGAATCCGATCCATCGCATACTCGGTCAGCGCGGTAATTGTTAAAGATGGGTTCACACCCAGGTTGCAGGGCATGATGCTCCCGTCCAGGATGTAGAAATCCCGATACCCATGAACCCGGAACTGGTCGTCTACTACCCCTTCCGCACCCGTTTTTCCCATGGGGCACCCGCCCAGGATGTGGGCCGTGGAAGAAAGACCGAATGCAATTTCCGTAAAGGCATTATGCGGGACACCCTTCACTTTCTTCGCGTAACGGTACAGTGCTTCTTGCCCCACCGGGATGTAACTGGGGACGCGCTGCTGTAAATCGTTGGCCATCGTCAACCCGGAGCCAAACCATCCGCGCTTCAATCTCATCCGCATGGCATTGGGCAACGACTGC
>JAYRXB010000552.1:0-17557 GCA_041917735.1 Cyclobacteriaceae bacterium | reverse complement strand
GTTCACCCCAAAATGCTAAACATTAAATTATAAAGAATGCGGGTGACCGCATCAACCCTGGCGCTGCTTGTGACGCGGATCCGTACAGATCACGCGAACGACACCTTTGCGACGGACAATCTTGCAGTTTCTGCAAAGACGCTTGACCGATGCTTGAACTCTCATTTCTAGCTCCTGAGTACTTCAGTTATTTCACTCGGAAAACGATCCGGGCCCTGCTCAAATCATATGGGGTCAATTGCACCGTTACCTTGTCGCCCGGAAGAATCCGGATGTAGTGCATCCGCATCTTGCCGGAGATGTGCGCGAGGACTTCGTGCCCGTTCTCCAGCTGCACCTTGAACATGGCATTTGACAATGCCTCCAAGATGGTGCCGTCCTGCTCTATCGACTTCTGTTTCGCCACTTGTACGAATAATTCTTTTCTATCTCTTCATGCGACGTCAGGACTTCCGTCCGGTCTTCGTGAACCGCCACCGTGTGCTCAAAATGAGCCGATGGCTTTCTATCACTCGTCCGGATCGTCCATCCGTCGCGTTCTTGCACTACCTTTTGCGTCCCCAGGTTGATCATCGGCTCAATCGCGAAAACCATCCCGGCTACGATCTTGGGGCCTTTTCCCCGCTTCCCGTAGTTCGGTACTTCCGGGTCTTCGTGAAGGCTCTTGCCTACCCCGTGACCCACCAGCTCCCGCACCACGCCGTACCCGAATTGCTCCACGTACGACTGGATCGCGTAACTGATATCACCGATCCGGTTGCCGGCCCGGGCCTGCTCGATTCCCTTCTGCAGGGATTCGTAGGTCCGCTCCAGCAGGCTGAGCACTTCTCCGGTTACTCCCACCAACGGGTAGGTGTACGCCGAATCCGTATGATACCCCCTGAACTTCACCCCACAATCGACGGAGACAATGTCTCCATCTTTCAGTTCATAGCTCCCCGGAAACCCGTGTACCACCGTCTCGTTGACGGAGATGCACAGCGATGCCGGGAATCCGTTGTAGTTCAGGAAGGAGGGTATTCCCTCGTTATCCCTGATATACTCTTCGGCCCGCTTATCCAGATCCTTCGTCTTGACACCCGGTTTTACCAACCGGGCCACCTCGCCGTGGGTCTGCGCCAGAATCCTGGCACTTTCCCGCATGATCTGAATCTCTTCGGCCGTCTTCAGGTTAACCATCCAACCTTATGCCGCCGCAAACTGAGAACGTCCTTTTACTCTTCCGGACTTCATCATCCCTTCGTAATGCCTCATGAGCAAGTAGCTTTCAATCTGCTGGAGCGTATCCAATACGACCCCGACCAAAATGAGCAGCGACGTGCCACCATAAAACTGCGCGAAGTTTTGCGTCACGCCGGCCTGCACGGCAAACGCCGGCATAATGGCCACCGCGGCAAGGAACAAAGCGCCCGGAAGTGTAATCTTTGACAGGATGCTGTCGATAAATTCTGCGGTCTGCTTGCCCGGCTTGATACCCGGGATAAAGCCACCGTTGCGTTTCAAATTGTCGGCGATATCGTTCGAGGGAACTGTGATTGCCGTATAGAAGAACGTAAACAACAAGATCAGGATGGCGAACAGCAGGTTGTACTGCCACGACGTAAAGTCGGCAAACGTGGAGCCTACGTAGGCGCCAATGTCGCTGTCACGCCAGATACCGGCCAGGAGCGGAGGAATAAACATCAGCGCCTGGGCGAAAATGATGGGCATAACGCCGGCTGAGTTCAGCTTCAGGGGAATGAAATCCCTCTTGCCGCCGTACAATTTGTTGCCGACGACTTGCTTGGCATACTGCACGGGAATCCGGCGCGTTGCCTGGGTCAGGGCGATAACGCCCACCACCACGAAGAACAGGGCAAGGAGCTCGAGGATGAACAGCAGTGCGCCGTTCATGCCCTTGCCAATGGCTTCCTGGTAGATGGCCGCGGGGAATCGGGAAACGATACCGATCATGATCAGCATGGAGATACCATTGCCGATACCCTTGTCGGTGATGCGCTCACCCAGCCACATGCAGAACATGGTGCCGGCCACCAGGATGAAAATCGAAGATACCGTAAAGAACATGCCCGGCTCGCGGATCGCCTCTACGTTGACGGTAGCCCGGAGGTAACCGTACGACTGCGCTGCCGTTATGGCAATCGTCAGCACGCGGGTAAACTGGTTCAATTTCTTTCTTCCGCTGTCGCCCTCCTTCTGCATTTTGGTGAAGTGGGGCACCGCCACCGTGAGCAACTGCACCACGATGGAAGCGGAGATGTACGGCATGATGCCCAGCGCAAAAATCGAAGCGCGGCTGAAGGATCCGCCGAGGAATGTATTGAGCAAATCAAAAATACCACCCTGGTTTCCGGTGAGCAGGTTTGCATCGATGCCCGGGAGCACGATGTAGGAGCCCAAACGGAAAATGATCAGGAACCCAATCGTATTCAGGATCCGCACGCGCAGGTCCTCGATGGAGAAAATGTTCTTGATGGTGGTAAAAAAGCGCTTCATTTATTTCACCGTTGTGGCGTTTCCGCCGGCCGTTTCAATGGCTTTAGAGGCCGTAGCAGAGAACGCATGCGCCTCTACCGATACCTTGGATTTCAATTCGCCGCGACCCAAAACTTTCACCTTGTCGTTCTTGCCGACAATACCGTTGTCCACCATGACCTGGATGGTCAGGGAACCGCCGTTGATTTTCTTGGCCAATTCTTCCAGTGTATCCAGGTTGATGGCCTTGTAATACACCTTGTTGTTGTTCTTGAAGCCGAACTTCGGGATACGGCGCTGAAGGGGCATCTGGCCGCCTTCAAAACCAAACTTCTTGTGGTAGCCCGAACGTGACTGGGCACCCTTGTGACCACGGCCTGCGGTGCTTCCGCCCGAACCCTGTCCCCTTCCGAGGCGCTTGTTCGTTTTGGTAGAGCCGGCAGCCGGCTTAAGTGTATGCAGCTTCATGATTAGAGTTCTTTAACGCTTACCAAATGACTCACTTTGCGCACCATGCCCTGGATCTGAGGCGTATACTCCACCTCTACCGACTGATCGCGCTTGCCCAGTCCGAGTGACTGGATCGTTTTCAGCTGGGTCTCCGGGCGCTTGATGGTGCTGCGGATCTGTGTAATTCTCACTTTCGCCATGACCTTATCCGTTATCCGTTGAATACTTTCGACAATTCCACACCACGGTTGCGGGCGATCGTGCGGGCATCACGCATGCTGGTGAGTGCCTTGAAGGTTGCCTTCACCACGTTGTGTGGGTTGGAGCTTCCTTTCGATTTCGCCAACACGTTGTGTACACCGGCGCTTTCCAGCACGGCGCGCATGGCACCACCGGCAATTACACCAGTACCCGGGGAAGCGGGCTTCAGCAACACGAGACCACCGCCAAACTTGCCAATCGAATCGTGCGGCACCGTGCCCTTGATGATCGGCACCTTCACCAGGTGCTTCTTGGCATCATCAATGCCTTTGGTGATGGCGTCGGTCACCTCATTGGCCTTTCCCAGACCATAGCCGACCACACCGTTACCATCGCCTACCACGACGATCGCGGAGAAGCTGAAACGGCGACCACCTTTCACCACCTTGGCTACACGCTGGATGGCTACGACCTTTTCTTTCAGATCGATTTCGCTGGCCTTTACTGAACTGACGTTGCTTTGTGTCATGTGCTTAGAATTTTAAACCGCCTTCACGTGCTCCGTCGGCCAACGCCTTCACGTTGCCGTGATACAGGTAACCGTTGCGGTCGAAAACAATCTCTTTTACGCCCGAAGCCAGTGCCTTCTCAGCAACCTTCTTGCCGACGGCCTTGGATGTCTCCAGGTTCAACTTCGCATTCTTGTCCAGCTCGGCCGAAGACGCGTAGGCAACCGTGTGCCCTTTGGCGTCATCGATGATCTGGGCATAGATCGCCTTGTTGCTGCGGAAGACCGACAGGCGGGGGCGCTGTGCCGTGCCCGTAACATTCTTGCGAATGCCTCGCTTGATTCGCTCCCGGCGGGTGCTTTTCATTTTTACTGACATATCCTTACTTATTTGGCAGCGGCCTTACCAGCCTTTCTGCGTACATATTCACCTACATAACGGATACCCTTGCCCTTGTAAGGCTCCACCTTGCGGAGCGACTTGATCTTGGCGGCAATCTGCCCCACCAATTGCTTGTCGATTCCCTCGAGGTAGATCATCGGGTTGGCACCTTTTTCCTGGGTGGCCTGGATCTTCAGCTCGGCGGGAATGGCGAGAAACACGCTGTGGGAATATCCCAGGCTGAGTTCCAATACATTACCCTGTGCCGTAGCCTTGTATCCTACGCCGATCACTTCGAGTTGCTCCTTATATCCTTCGCTGACACCTTTCACCATGTTGGCGATCAGTGCGCGGTACAGGCCATGCATAGCGCGTACTTCCTTGTCTTCGGAAGGACGGGTTACGGTAACCTCGTTGTTTTCCACCGATACCTTGAAGTCGCCCTTCAGGACCTGGTGCAGCTCTCCTTTGGGTCCTTTCACCGATACCTTCTTCGCCTCGGGCGAGAACGTCACGGTTACACCTTTCGGGAGCGTGATGAGTTGTTTTCCAATGCGTGACATGGTCTTCCTGTTAATACACGTAACACAATACTTCTCCACCCACATTGAGCGCGCGAGCCTCTTTGTCGGTGATCACCCCTTTGGAGGTGGACACGATGGCGATACCCAGGCCGTTGAGGACCTTCGGCAGCCCGTCGGCCGGCTTATACTGGCGCAGACCGGGTGTGCTGATGCGATCGATCTTGGTGATCGCCGAATCCTTGGTCTCCGGGTTATATTTCAACGCGATCTTGATCACGCCCTGCTTGTTCTCCGAATCTTCGAACTTGTAGTTCAGGATATAGCCTTTGTCAAAAAGCACTTTGGTGATCTGCTTCTTGATGTTGCTCGCCGGCACTTCCACCACGCGGTGGCGCGACTTGATGGCGTTTCTCAGCCGGGTCAGGTAGTCTGCAATCGGGTCTGTCATAGTCTTTTACAAATTGCGCAAAGTGTGTTGTTGCTTCGGTTTACCAGCTTGACTTGGTGAGTCCGGGAATCTTTCCCTCGTGGGCCATCTGGCGGAACTGGTTACGGCAAATGCCGAATTTTCCCATGTATCCGCGCGGGCGACCCGTCAGCTTGCAGCGGTTGTGCAGGCGCACGGCCGACGAGCTGCGGGGCAGCTTGTCCAACCCGGCCCAATCACCGGCTGCTTTCAGCGTCTGGCGCTTCGCCTTGTAGCGTGCCACCAGTCTGGCTTTCTTAGAGTCCCGTGCAATGATTGACAACTTTGCCATACTTCAGTTCAATTAGTTTTTGGTCGTAAAGGGCATCCCGAATGCCTTCAGGAGCTCGTAACTTTCTTCGTCGGTCTGGGCCGTCGTCACAAACGTGATGTCCATGCCGCTGATCTTGGTCACCTTGTCGATCGAAATCTCAGGGAAGATGATCTGCTCCTTCACGCCCAGCGTGTAGTTGCCGCGGCCATCAAAGCCCTTGTCGCTTACTCCTTTGAAGTCGCGCACGCGGGGGAGCGCTACGTTCATCAGGCGATCCATGAATTCGTACATGCGTGAACCGCGGAGGGTCACCTTCACGCCGATCGGAATGTCAGCGCGCAGCTTGAAGTTGGAGATATCCTTCTTCGAGCGCGTCGGGACAGCTTTCTGACCGGTGATGGAAGAGATTTCCTCGACCCCCACGTCAATGAGTTTCTTGTCCGCAACAGCGGCACCAATACCCTTGTTCACGCAGATCTTCGTAATCCGGGGAACTTGCATCACCGACTTATACTGAAACTTCTGCTTCAGCGCCGGAACGATCTCCTGGGTGTATTTTTCTTGTAGTCTGGGCGTTGCCATGGCTATATCACTTACTTGATGAAATCTCCTGTTTTCTTGGCGTAGCGCTGAAGTTTCCCTTCGGCGTTACGCTTGCGTCCTACACGGGTAGGCTTGCCGCTGGCCGGATCGATCAGCATAACGTTGCTGACGTGGATCGAAGCCTCGGTCTTCTTGATGCCGCCTTCGGGCTTGCCCGCCGTCGGCTTCTGGTGCTTGGTCACCATATTGATACCTTCTACCACCACGCGGTTCTCCTTGAGCAGGACTTCGAGGACCTTGCCCTGGTTTACCTTGTCGGCGGTGCTGCGGTAGTTGCCGGCGATGATCCGTACGGTGTCACCCTTCTTGATCTTCAGCTTCGGCTGCTTGTTGAACTTTCTTTCCATAATCAGAGAACTTCAGGGGCCAGGGAAATGATTTTCATGAATTGCTTCTCGCGGAGCTCGCGGGCAACCGGACCAAAGATGCGGGTGCCACGGGGCTCATCCTGGGGATTGAGCAACACCGCTGCATTGTCTTCGAAGCGGATGTATGAACCATCCTTGCGGCGCACTTCCTTCTTGGTGCGCACGATCACTGCCTTCGATACGGTTCCTTTCTTGATCTGGCTGGTCGGGATTGCCGACTTCACGGTAACGACAATCTTGTCGCCTACCGACGCATAGCGCCGCTTGGTACCACCCAATACGTGCAGGCAGAGCACCTCTTTGGCGCCGCTGTTGTCTGCTACTGTAAGCCGGGTCTCGTTCTGTATCATATCGCTGTCCGTTTCAGTTTCGTTATTACTTCGCCTTCTCCACAATCTCCACCAGTCTCCAGCGCTTGTTCTTGCTGAGGGGACGGGTCTCCATGATGCGGACTACGTCGCCAATGCCTGCCTCGTTCTTCTCGTCGTGGGCCATCAGTTTCGTGGTCTTCTTCATGAACTTTCCGTAGATCGGATGCTTCACTTTGCGGTCAATGGCGATGGTGATGCTCTTCTGCATCTTGTTGCTCACCACTTTCCCGATACGCTCCTTGCGCGAATTCCTTTCCATCGTATTTTACTTTTGCGTTGCTTTCTGATGCAGCAAGGTGTTGATGCGGGCAATCTGCCGGCGCGTCGCCTTGATGCGAATGGGATTTTCAATGGCCGACACCTGGTGCGCAAACTTCATCTTACGCAGGGCTTCGGTTTCGCTGAGGAGCTTCTCCTTCAACTCGTCCACCGTTAGGTCTTTGAGGTCGTTGTTCTTCATACCGCTTATTCTACATAGTCACGGGCCACTACAAACTTGGTCTTGATGGGCAGCTTGCCATCGGCGAGCATGAGGGCTTCCAGCGCCGTAGCACGGGTAACCCCACCAGCCTCAAACAAAATGGTACCGGGCTTAACGGCTGCCACCCAGAATTCCGGGGCACCCTTACCCTTACCCATACGCACTTCAGCAGGCTTGCGCGTCACCGGCTTGTCGGGGAACACGCGGATCCACACCTGGCCTTCACGCTTCATCGCGCGCGTAACGGCCACACGGGCTGCCTCAAGCTGGCGAGCCGTCAATTGACCGGCTTCGAGCGACTTGAGACCGAACGAACCAAACGCGATGGTATGACCACGCGTGGCCATTCCCTTCACACGGCCTTTCTGCGACTTCCTGTATTTCGTACGCTTCGGTTGTAACATGACTGTATACCCTTATTCGTTATTACTATCTTTTTCCACCACGGGGAGCACCACGCTCGCCGCCACGACGATCACCGCCACGCGGCTCGCGACGGTCCGGACGATCGGAACGCTCCGAAGCCCGGCGAGGTCCGCCCTGGGGCTTGCCACCTTCAGTCTGCGATACGATGCCCACGTTGGGCGACAGGTCGCGCTTGCCGAAGATCTCACCTTTGAAGATCCACACCTTGATACCGATTTTTCCGTACACGGTCTGTGCTTCAGACAGCGCAAAATCGATGTCGGCACGCAGGGTGTGGAGCGGAATACGTCCCTCCTTGTACTGCTCCGTACGGGCGATGTCGGCACCGGCCAAACGACCGGACAACTTCACCTTGATACCTTCTGCACCTACGCGCATCGAAGAGGCAATCGCCTGCTTCATGGCGCGACGGTAGGAAATACGGGCCTCGAGCTGCTGGGCAATCGACTCACCGACGAGGCGGGCATCCAATTCAGGACGCTTGATCTCGTAGATGTTGATTTGAACATCCTTGCCGGTCAGTTGCTTGAGCTCTTCCTTGATCTTGTCGACCTCGGTACCGCCCTTACCAATGACAACACCCGGGCGAGCCGTGTGGATGGTGAGGGTGATGCGCTTGATGGTACGCTCGATCACGACCTTGGCGATACCGCCTTTCTGGATACGTGCATCGATGTACTTGCGGATCTTTTGGTCCTCCACGAGTTTGTCGGAAAATTCTTTTCCGCCGAACCAGTTGGAATCCCAGCCGCGGATGATGCCGAGGCGCAAGCCGACCGGATTAATCTTCTGTCCCATTATTCCTTGGTTTCTTTAGCTTCAACCTTCTTTTCTTTTGCGGGCTGCGCCGGCATCTTGTCGACCACGAGGGTGACGTGATTGGAGCGCTTGCGCACGCGGTGGGCACGACCCTGGGGAGCCGGACGGAGGCGCTTCAGGATGCGGCCGCCATCGACGAACACGTCCTTTACAAACAAATCCGCTTCTTCCAGTTTCGCATCCTTGTTCTTGGCTTCCCAGTTGGCGATCGCCGACATGAGGAGTTTCTCCATGCGGGCAGCCGGGTGCTTGGCCTCATACTTCAGGAGGTTCAACGCCTTGGCCACGCGCTCGCCGCGGATCAGGTCGGCCACCAGGCGCATCTTGCGGGGCGAGGTGGGCACATCCTTCAGGTAAGCGACGGCAGGACCAGTCTTGGCTGCTTCTTTCACCGCCTTGATCTTCTCCCGCTTCTGAACGGACCGCTTTACTTTCTTTTCTGTTGCTTCCATGACGTATTATCGGTTAGGCCGCAGCTTCTGCTTTGTTGTTGCCCGTGTGGCCCTTGAACGTGCGGGTCGGCGCAAATTCGCCGAGCTTGTGTCCCACCATGTTCTCGGTGACATACACCGGGATGAACTTGTTACCATTGTGCACCGCGAAGGTGAATCCGATCAGATCGGGCGTAATGGTGCTCCGGCGTGACCAGGTTTTGATCACGGATTTTTTCCCTGACTGCTCCATCGCGCTGACCTTCTTGGCAAGGCGGGCGTCGAGGTACGGACCTTTTTTAATTGACCTTCCCATTATTTTTTCCTCCTGGCTATGATTAAGTGATCAGAATATTTCTTCGGGTGACGGGTCTTCTTGCCCTTCGCATACAAGCCCTTGCGTGAGCGCGGGTGACCGCCGGACGCACGACCTTCGCCACCACCCATCGGGTGATCGACCGGGTTCATGGCTACCGCACGGGTGCGGGGGCGGATGCCTCTCCAGCGGCTGCGACCGGCCTTACCCACCGACTCGTTCATGTGGTCGGGGTTCGATACGGCGCCTACCGTTGCCAGGCAGCGCGACAACACGTTGCGCATCTCGCCAGAAGGCATCTTCAGCGTAGCATACTCCCCTTCGCGGGCGAGCAGCTGCACGAACGAACCTGCGCTGCGGGCGATGGAAGCGCCTTTACCCGGCTTGATCTCCACGTTGTGGATGATGGTACCGAGCGGAATTTTGGAAAGCGGGAGGGTGTTGCCCACATCGGGTGCCACATCCTCGCCGGAAATCACCGTCTGGCCAACTTTGAGGCCTTGCGGTGCTACGATGTACGACTTGAAACCATCGGCGTAGTAGAGCTTGGCTACGCGGGCCGTGCGGGTCGGATCGTATTCGATCGACTTGACGGTAGCCGGAACACCAAACTTGTTGCGGAGCAGGTCCACGTTACGCGACTTCTGCTTGTGACCGCCACCGATATAACGCATGGTCATGCGGCCATCGCTGTTACGTCCGCCGGTCTTCTTCACCGTGGTCAACAACGACTTTTCAGGCCGGCTCTCGGTAATGTCTTCGAAACCAGGCGACAGTCTGTGCCGGGTGCCGGGGGTTACGGGTCTGAGTTTCTTCAGGGCCATCGCTGATTCCGTTTATACGTTGCTATAAAAGTCAATTACTTCACCTGCGGCCAGCGTAACGATCGCCTTCTTGTAGTTCGGCTTGCGGCCGGCGAGCGTACCTGCCTTGGTGAAACGAACCTTGTGCTTTCCCATCACGCGGATGGTATTCACCTTGGCTACGTTCACGCCATACATTTTCTCCACGGCATTCTTGATCTCCACCTTGTTGGCGTTGACGTCGACGATGAAGCCGTATTTTCCCTTTTCGTTGAGGGCCGAAACTTTCTCGGTCACCAGGGGGCTTTTGAGGATACTCATGGCTGCTTACTTTAAGAGGCTGTCGATTTTGCCTACCGAGCTCTCCACGAGGATCACCTTGTCGGCGTGAATCACGTCGTAGGTGTTGAGCTGGGAAGCGGTGATCACCTTGGTGTTCTGGATATTCCGTCCCGAGGTGGAAATGTTCTTGTTGACCTCCGGAAGTACCAGCAAGGTCTTCTGCTCCTGGGCACCCAGGTTTTTCAGCATGGCGGCATACTGCTTGGTCTTCGGTGCTTCGAAGTTAAAGTCCTCGATCACGGTGATCGACTGATCCTTAGCCTTGTAGGTAAGGGCCGAACGACGTGCCAGGTCCTTTACTTTCTTGTTGAGTTTGAAGCTGTAGTCGCGGGGAACGGGACCGAAAACACGGCCACCGCCTTTGAACTGGGGGTTCTTGATGTTACCCGCACGTGCACCACCGGTGCCCTTTTGCTTCTTGATCTTCTTGGAAGAACCCGTGATCTCGTTACGCTGCTTGGACTTGTGTGTGCCCTGGCGACGGTTGGCGAGGTGGCTCTTGATATCCAGCCAGATCGCGTGGTCGTTGGGCTCGATGCCAAACACCTCGGGCGACAGGGTCACCTTACGGCCGGTATTCTCACCGCTGTATTTTGTTACTGCTACGTCCATCACTTTTGCAGAATTATGGTTGAGTTTTTCGCGCCCGGTACAGAACCGCTGACCAGGATCAGGTTGTGCTCCGGCATGATCTTCACCACCTTGAGGTTGGTGACTTTCACGCGGTCGTTGCCCATGCGGCCCGGGAGGCGCTTGCCTTTGATTACTCGCGAAGCAAAGGAGGCGTTACCCATCGAACCGGGTGCGCGGAGGCGGTTATGCTGACCGTGCGTCTGGCCACCAACACCGTTGAAGCCATGTCGCTTGACAACCCCCTGAAAACCGCGGCCCTTCGAGGTACCTACGGCATCCAGAAAATCACCTTCGGCGAACACATCCTGAATACGAACTTCTTTGCCGAGCTCGGCAATGTTGTTGAACTCTGCGCCGAAGTCACGAAACTCAACCACGTCCCGCTTGGGTGTGGTATTAGCTTTTTTGAAGTGACCTACCAGCGGCTTGGATGTGTTCTTTTCTTTCTTTTCACCGAAGGACAGTTGCAGGGCAGAGTAACCGTCGGTCTCTTGATTCTTGACCTGGGTAACAATGCACGGCCCTGCCTCGATGACGGTGCAAGCAATGTTCTGACCATCTTGGCCAAACACGCTCGTCATCCCAATCTTACGTCCTATTAATCCAGGCATGGTTAAACCTATTTTGCTGTTTTTTGTACCGTTTTGCGGGTTTTGTATCGCAAAAAGGACTGCAAAGATAGGAACTGACCCCGAGTTACCAAGAGCCGAATTCAAAAAAAGACAGGGTTCCTGCCGTGCTCCCGCCAGGACACGCCCCGGCAGCCTTCATGGTATTGGATATCAGTGAGTTAGGAGCTATGCCCCAATTCAGCCTGAAACTGGCTCAGAATGGCCCGCCCAACGGCACTACCCGATGCGCTCCACGCCCAAGCCGGGCTTGTCGGAACAGCGCATGATGCCGTCTTCCAGGATAAATCCTCCCTTAACCACATCCTTGGCAAGGTCAAGACTGCCATCGAGGTCGATGTACTTGGTATTCGGGCAGGCAAAGGCTACATGCAGGCCAGCGGTGATGCTGATGATGCTTTCGTCATTACAGCCCCAAAAGAGGTCTAAACCCTCCTGAAGCCCGATATTGGCGATCTGCAGGGCCTGGCCAATCCCACCGCACTTCATCAGTTTGATGTTGAAAATACCGACCGCCCGGGGCGGCTTTACCAGTTCTAGGGCATCCTTGGGCGAAAGCAACGACTCATCGGCCGCAATGACGTTGCGGACTTCCTCAGGCAAAAGGCGCATTTCAGCCACCGCCTTCGCTTTTAGGGGCTGCTCTATGAGCTCAATATCCAGCGACTTGGTCCGGTTGTAGAATTCCACGGTCTGCGCCGCGGAATAACCTTGGTTGGCGTCAATCCGGATGGCCACCTTCTTGCCATGCTTTTCCCGCATCTTCACCAGCCGCTCGATATCCTCCTCCAGGTCTTTGCCAATCTTCACCTTGATGGCCTTGAACCCCTTTTTCACGTATTCATCCGTCTCCTTGATGGTCTCTTCCACATTCTTGATACCAATGGTATTGGAGGTGGGCATCGCGGTGATCTTCTGGCCCAGGTACTTGACCAAGGGAATGCCGAGGTACTTGGTAAAGGCATCGTGCAGCGCAATATCCAGCGCTGCACGGGCAGCGGGGGTCTTGGGAAACTTCACGGTCACCTCGAAGAGCAGCTGGTTGATCTCCCGGATGTCCCGTCCCTTCAGGAACTCCAGGTTGGCCTCCGACAGCGATACCATGGTCTGGTCCAGGTGCTCGCCGGTTACGTACTCGCTGGGGTTGGCCGCGCCGATGCCGGTAACGCCGTTGCTGAGGGTAATTTCCACAAAGGCGTTGAGTACTTCGTCAACGGTCTTGAACGCGATGGTGTACGGCTTGGTATTGCCCAGGTCTGCCTTCCAGACGGTGATCTTCTTGATTTGCATGCTCAGTGGTTTTTAGACGCGTCAGGCTATACCTGCGCGATAGACTCGTCGATCATTTGCTTGAAAATGGGAACCAAGGCCTCCACCCCATCTTCCAGGGGCAGAATGGCAGGGATACCCAGTTCCTTGGTCGCCTTCGTTGCATAGTCGCGGGCGTCCGCTTCCTTCATTTTGTACGTATTAATGGTCAGGGCTACCGTCGGCGCACCGTAAATACGAATCAGCTCGATCTCATCCTTCGGTGAGGGTATGTCAGCCGGGTAGTCCTCCAGGCCCTTATAGCGCTTACGAGGTGGATTGTGCTGCAAAACGGCGGCATCGGCACGGGCAGAAATGATCCATTCGGCGCCGGCTGGCCCGCTCGGGTTGCGAAGGCTTGACTGGCCTTCGATGAATATAATGTGCGGCTTGGCTTCGTCCCAGCATTTCACGATGGCATGTTCCATCTCGCCGGAAATGAAGTCATTGAGGGTACTGTCAAAAATGAACCCATACTTGGATCCCTGCATCCAGCCGGTCTGCCCGGTGTAGATCATCTCTGCGCGGTACCCCGCCTTCCGCATGGCCTGCATGAGGAATCGCGTGGTCGTCCGCTTGCCCAGGGCACAGTCGGTTCCCAGCACGGCGATCTTGGGGCAATGCACGCGCTCAATTTCACCCGTCCAAAAATGGAGCTCCTTGAATTTCTTGGGCTTCCGGACATCAATGATCTCGACGCCCTTCTTGTTGGCCAGCTCCACCAGTTCGGGGTGATCCGACACATAATCATGGAGACCGTTGACGATGCCGAAACCGAGCTCGATGGCTTCCTTAAGCAATACGCGCAGCTCTTCCGGGAGAACTCCTCCCTTGGTGGCCACGCCTATGATGCAGTATTCCGCTTTCTCCTTGGACTTGGCGACAAACTCCTGGAGGGTGGCAAACACCGGAATGTTCCGGTTTCTTCCATCCAGGACCTCGCCCGCATCACGGCCGGCAACCTTGTCATCGATGATTCCGAGGATATTAAAACGTTCAGTACCCCGGATGAGACCGTGGGCTGTTTTGCCGTTGTCGCTATCCAGGTAGCCGGCGGTCAAAACTATGGCATTACTCTTGTCCATAAATTCTTTGCGCGTGAAAATTCGGGTAAAGGACACGAAAGTCCAAATGGGGAGAAGCCAGAATCTGGAAGCCAGACTCCATGCGATGGAGCCCTAAGGCTGGATTCTCCACCGAAGTACGCAAAACAAAACACAGGCATGAAAACCGTAAATTTGTAACCACTATGAAAACGAGCATTGTTCTACTGGCAGTCGTATGCGGGCTAACATTCACCGCGCAAGCACAGTCGCTGGTCGGCACCTGGCAGGTTATTGAAGAAAAAACCTGCTTTGACGCCCAGTTCACGGAGTCTGAAACCGAAAAGGAACTGAAACAGGACATGGGTTCCACCCGCAATTCAGTGGCCCGGATCATTACCTTCAAGAAGAACGGAACTGGCGAAGAAGGGATATTCTCCAGCGGCTCCCGGAAAGGAGCAGACAAGACCTCCTTCAAGTACCAGGTCATGGGCAAAGAACTGCAGCTGTTGGACAAAAAATCCGGAATCATGACGCAGCGCCTGGTGATCGATGAACTCTCGGCCACCACCTTGCGTTTCCACCTCGCATCCAAGGATTGCGAGATCAAGACCCTGACCCGCATCAAGTAAATGGTTGACGAAGCCCCGGTAAAAAGAGACATCCGCAAGCTCAAACTCGATGAGCTCAAGGAGTTCTTTGTCCAGCAGGGCGACAAGGCCTTCCGGGCACAGCAGGTGTACGAATGGCTTTGGAAGAAATCGGCCAAAGACTTCGAGCAGATGACCAACCTGTCGATGGCCACACGCGAGATGCTCAAGGCCAACTTCGTCATCAACCACATTCACGTCGACACCATGCAGCGGAGTGCCGACGGAACCATCAAGAACTCCGTGAAACTGCACGATGGACTGATCGTGGAGTCTGTTCTGATCCCGACCGAAAAACGGATAACGGCCTGCGTTTCGTCACAGGTCGGCTGCAGCCTGGCCTGCAAGTTCTGCGCCACCGCCAGGTTGAAACGGCAGCGCAACCTGAATCCCGATGAGATCTATGACCAGGTGGTGGCCATTAAACAGCAGTCAGAGCTGTTTTTCAACCGCCCGCTCACCAACATTGTTTTCATGGGCATGGGCGAGCCGTTGCTCAACTACAACAACGTGCTGGCCGCCATTGACAAAATCACTTCGCCGCAGGGGCTGAACATGGCCTCCAAGCGAATTACAGTTTCCACGGTGGGTGTCGCCAAGATGATCCGCAAAATGGCCGACGACGAAGTAAAGTTCAACCTGGCCGTATCCCTGCATTCTGCCGTCAACACCACGCGTTCGGCCATCATGCCGATTAACGACGCCACGCCACTGGAGGAATTGGCAGAGGCCTTGGAATACTGGTACTCCAAACAGAAGAAGAAAGTCACGTACGAATACGTGGTTTGGAAGGGCATCAACGACACACCGGAGGCCGCTCAGGCGTTGCTCAAGTTCTGCAAGCGGGTTCCGTGCAAAGTGAACCTCATCGAGTATAATCCAATTGACGACGGAGAGTTCCAGCAGGCCTCCGACGAATCGCTCGCGATGTACATGGATTTGCTTGAACGCAACGGAGTCACCTGCCGTATTCGCAAGAGCCGTGGCAAGGACATCGACGCTGCGTGTGGTCAGCTGGCAAACAAGTCTTGAGGTGCTGAGGTGGTAATGATACCAGCGTATAAAGGGCAAAGGGATTAACCCATGGCCCCGGGCTTTAGCCCGGGGAAGAGTTAGATAATTGTTCGGGCTTCAGCCCAACCCAGTGCCCGGTAAACTCCAACGAAGATTCCCTATTTTTGAACTAACCTAAGCCCGGCCGCATGCAACTCAGTCCATACGAACAGCACTTTCAGTCGTCCGAAAAAGTCAGGGACTTTGTCATTGGAATGAGCGACGGCCTAACGGTTCCCTTTGCACTGGCAGCAGGACTCAGCGGAGCAATCAACGAAACCAGCATCGTCATTACGGCGGGCCTCGCCGAAATTGCGGCCGGCTCGATCGCGATGGGATTGGGTGGCTACCTTGCCGGACGTACCGAGATTGAGCATTACGATTCCGAAGAGCGGCGCGAGTACGATGAAATCGAGCGACTCCACGAAGTCGAAATCAAAGAGACGAAAGAAATTTTTGCGGAGTACGGGTTGAACGAAGAACTCCAGGAGACCATTGCCCGCGAAATGGCCAAGAACCCGAAGAAATGGGTGGACTTCATGATGCGTTTTGAGCTTGGCCTGGAGCGCCCCGACAAGAACCGGGCGTTGCAAAGCGCGATTGTCATTGGCGTCAGTTACGTCATCGGAGGACTGATTCCGCTCAGCGCCTACTTCTTCACGCCTACCGCCTCGGAAGGACTGATTTACTCTTCCATCATCACCTTGATCTGCCTGGTTGCTTTTGGTTTTGTTAAAAGCAAACTCACCGGCCAGCCGCTGTTCAAAGGCGCGGCGCGCGTAACCCTCGTCGGAGCCCTCGCGGCTGGCGCTGCGTTTGCCCTGGCGAAGTTGATTGGGGCCTAGGTTGTCTGTAGTTGATTCGGTGGTAACGCGGCGACCGCTTACTTCTTCGAGGCTTTGAACAATTTCTCCCGCTCTTCTTTCGAAAGGCTTTCGTAACCACCTTCCGAAATCTTGTCCAGGATTGCATCGATTTCCTGCTGGGAGACCGCCGATGGTGTCGCGCTGTGCGGCCGCTTCGTTTGAGTTTCTTTACGGTAAGAGACCTTGACCTTAGGCCGTGGCGCAAACAAGCCGGAAATTCCGCTGAGCGTTGCGGTTATCCACCCGCCCCAATTGACGCCGACCTGGAGCTGCTTGATATACACGTATCCGATGAGCGCTCCGCCGAGGTGTGCGATTTCTCCGCCGGCGTTCTGACCGACGGATCCAAGAAACGAGAGAAAAATGTAGATGGCCGCGATCCACTTGATCTTGACCGGGCCAAAGAAGAGCAAGAAGAACGTATAGTCCGGCAAGAGCGTAGCCGTCGCAACCATGATGGCAAATACTGCTGCCGATGCACCAACCAGCTCAGCTTGGCCGCTGAGGAACTCCGGTGGATTGGGGATCAGGTTATAAACCATCAAGTACAACATCCCACCGGCCAGTCCGCCCAACACATAAATAGCCGTCACTTTGTCGCTGCCCAGATAACTCACCAACACCTTGCCAAACCAGTACAGCATGAGCATGTTGAACAGGATGTGCATGATTCCCCGCAAATCGTGGGTGAAGAAATACGTGATCAGTGTCCACGGGCGGGTAACAAATTCCCCAAAGGAACTGGGAAGGGAAAACTGGTTATGCAGTACTCGGAAGAATTCCGCGAAGCCGAACCACAGCGAAAAAACCATGATCACCGCCAGTGCGACGAATACGGCCACGTTGATCAGGATCAGCTGAACGTGGCTGTTGTTTTGTCTGCTGAAGGCGTTCTTGAATTCGTCGAACATGGATACTTAAGTAGGATGGGCCTCGGCTAAAGTTACGCAATACGGTCAACGGCCGGAACTTCGCCAATAGGAAATAAGCAAAAACGCGACGAACGCGCCACCGAAATGAGCCAGGTGCGCAACACTTCCACTCCGATCCATAAAATACGTCAGAAACCCCATGACGAACACCATGTATTTTGCTTTGAGCGGAATGGGCGGGAAAAGCAACATGATCTCCAGGT
>JAYRXB010000551.1:0-21044 GCA_041917735.1 Cyclobacteriaceae bacterium | reverse complement strand
TCCGGTAGTTGTACCTGCAAGTGAAGGAGCCGAAGCCGTTTCATTTTTTCCAACGAGGAACCTATCCCTGACTGGATTCGTCAGGCAATACTTCGATATCGCGAATAAGCACCCGCTTTGAAATGTTTTGCCCAGTGGGCGTTGCGGCCAACCCCCCCAAGGCTGTCTCTTTGTAGCGCGTTTCCATGCTGGCGCCAATCTCTCCCATGGCTTCGATGACTTCGTCTACCGGGATCACGCTGCTCACATCGGCCAGGCCGATCTGGGCTGAACTGTTGGCGATTGCGGCGGCGCTGGCATTGCGTACCACACAGGGAACCTCCACCAAACCTGCTACCGGATCGCACACCAGGCCCAGCATGCATTGAACTGTGATGGCCACGGCGTTGAAAATCTGATCGGTGTTTCCATCCAGGCAGTAGACAATGGCGGCTGCACCCATCGCCGCGGCTGTACCGGTTTCTGCCTGGCATCCACCCACCGCGCCTGCAATCGACGCCTTTTGTTCCATGATGAGCGCAACGCCAGCGGCCAGCAACATCGCTTCAAGAATTTTCCGGTCCGGCACCTGATGGATTTCCTGGAGCGTGTAGAGTACACCGGGCATGATTCCACTGGCACCCGCCGTCGGTGCAGCTACGATGCGACCCATGCACGAGTTTACTTCCTTCGCGGCAAGCGCCCGTGAAATGAGTTGCTGAAACTCTTTGCTGAGCACGGCCTTGGGATAGCGATAGACTTTTTTCGCGCCGTTGTTGATCATTCCCGAACGCGAGGTCATGTCTTCTTCGAGGCCGGTTCGCACGGCATCCTTCATAACCGACCAGGCTGTTTCAAGCCCTTGCCAAATGGTGTCCGCGCTCCGGCCTTTCTGCTCCATTTCGTATTCCAACACCACATCGACAAGGGACTTGCGCTGCGTCGTGCTGTGCTGCTTCCAGCCACTAAAGGAGTCAAATAAAAAAGCCATACTGATCTGTGAAGTACGAAGTTAACCGTTTGTGTAGGGAATACAATTTTCACTCCGGGAAAGTTCTATCTTCGCAAGTGCTCAAAATATCAAGTCGCATGATGCTTCGAATACTTCTCTTGATCTGTTTTCCGGCCACCCTGCTCTTCGGGCAGTCGAGCGATGAATTTACAATCCGTAAAATCTACGATAAGGCGCTGGCCGAAGGGCAGTCGTATTCCATGCTCGATTACCTCTGCAATAAAATTGGCGCCCGATTGAGCGGGTCACCGGGAGCGGCCGCTGCCGTGGAATGGAGCCGTCACGCGATGGAAGACTATGGGTTTGATTCGGTTTGGCTTCAGCCGGTGATGGTGCCGCATTGGGTGCGCGGTCAGAAGGAGGTTGGGCGAATACTCAATTCCAGGAAAATGGGCACGGTGGAATTGTCGGTGTGTGCATTGGGCGGCTCCGTGGGCACAGGCCCGGATGGCATCACCGCCAACATCGTGGAAGTAAAGTCCTTTGAAGAGCTGGCCTCCCTGGGCGCGAAACAGGTCCAGGGAAAGTTTGTCTTCTTCAATCGCCCGATGGACCCAACACAACTTCAGACATTCTCCGCGTACGGTGGCGCAGTCAATCAGCGCGGCTCGGGAGCCTCCGAGGCGGCCAAGTATGGCGCAGCGGGTGTTATTGTGCGTTCCATGGGAATCAATCCGGAGAGCTATCCACATACCGGAGGAATGCGCTATGCTACAGGGGTACCAATGATTCCTGCCATGGCTGTAAGCACGCGGCATGCCGATTTGCTAAGCCGTCTGCTGAAGGAAGACAAGGGCCTTAGTTTCTACATGGAGATGCACTGTCAAATCCTGGAAGATGCTCCGTCTTTCAATGTGATCGGTGAAATTCGTGGAAGCGAACACCGGGATGAGATCATCGCCATCGGCGGTCACCTCGACTCCTGGGACCTTGGCCAGGGCGCCCACGACGACGGTGCAGGCTGTGTTCAATCAATCGAAGTCTTACGCCTATTCAAAGCTATGGGCTACAAGCCCAAACGTACGATCCGTGCTGTGATGTTCATGAATGAAGAGAATGGTCTTCGCGGCGGACAGAAGTACGCCGAACTGGCGAAACAGAATAACGAGAAGCATATTGCAGCAATAGAATCTGACCGAGGTGGGTTTACGCCCCGCGGATTTACCATCAGTGCGCCGGAAAGCCAGCCCGAGAACCGCGCCAAAATTCAGTCCTGGAAGCCGCTCCTTGAACCCTATGGACTTTCCGATTTCAGTCAATTGGGTGGCGGCGCCGATATCGGTCCGTTGGCACCCCAGGGAGCGACCCTGATTGGATACTTACCAGACTCACAGCGCTACTTCAATTACCACCATACGCCGGAAGACACGTTTGACAAGGTGGACAAGCGCGAGCTTGAACTGGGATCGGCATCGATGGCGGCACTGGTGTACCTGATCGACCAGCACGGGCTCAAATAAAGTGCGAATACCTGGCCTCAGTCCGCACAGTTGCAGCCGTGTGCAGTCTATTCGTGGTTGATCGGTAATCAGAGCACGAGGACATCAAGTACAATCCTCCATCCGTCGGCTTCACGCTTCCAAATACGGACAAACGTTAACGCCTTTGGTGCCCCCAAGCCGTCTTTCCCGGATACTACCGAAGCCGTTCCATACACATAACCGAGATCGTTGGATTGGGCGGTTTCTCCACCTACCGTGCGGAAAACTGCAATGGTTGGGCAAAAGGAGAGGTATGTCTCTTGCTGCGAAGCCCCAGCAAAGGGAAACTGGTTGGAGACCATCATTCTGGCTGTAGTCGACAGGTATCTTCGGTAAGCCTCCTTCCGGTTGGCCACCGCGAGCGCCTGAAATTCACGTTCAAGTTGCAACACATCCCCGGGCGGCAAGTTAGCATTGCGTGGGGGCAGGGTACCGGCCGACCAGCTTGCCGTTTCTTTGGGTGGCCCATGACTTATGCCGATGTCGAGCAAAATCTTCCACGTGCCATCCGACTGTCGTTTCCAAACCGAGTTGAATTCTCCATACGCAACTGGATCCTGATCACTTCGCTTTGGGCGAAAATTCCAGGGCCCTGTGTTATAGCCGAAATCACCGGAAGCAGCAATATCGCTATAGGCAACCTGCCAATCGAGCAAGTCGTCGGTGATGGGCTGCTGCTGCAACCGGGTTTTGCCCTTGAAGGGTCCGTTCGGGCCCTGTGTCACTGCGCTATCCGAAAGAAAAAACAGGAAGGCGTCCCGGCGATTTTTCACCCGGGCCATTTCGATAAATGCCTTTTCCGCGGCAAGCATGCCGTTCAGGTCCCTATTCGGTTGTGCAGAGAGTTCAGTGCCTAACGCACAGACAAAAAGAAGCAGGAGAAGTGCTTTCATAGGCATTACACGAATGCCAGCCATGAAAGGTTGATGTCCGTGCGATCTATTGTTGTGCGTATTCTTCGATGGGCAGGCAACTGCAAACCAGGTTGCGATCGCCGTAGGCATTGTCGATGCGGCTGACGCTGGGCCAGAACTTCGCATCGCGAACGTACGGAAGCGGGTAGGCGGCCTGCTGACGGGTGTACGGCAGCGTCCAGTCGTTGGCAGTGATGACAGAAGCCGTGTGTGGTGCATTCTTGAGCACGTTCTGCACTTTATCGGCTTTGCCTTCCTCTACTTCGCGGATCTCTTTCCGGATCTGAATCAGGGCATCACAGAATCGATCCAACTCTTCCTGGGTTTCGCTTTCCGTGGGCTCGATCATCAGTGTGCCGGCAACCGGGAAGGACACAGTGGGAGCGTGGAAGCCGTAGTCCATCAACCGCTTGGCAATGTCCTCGACTTCAATTCCTGCCTTTTTGAATTCTCGGCAATCAACAATCATCTCATGAGCACAGCGTCCGTGTGTGCCGGTATACAGAATCGGATAATGTGCCTTGAGTCGATCCTTGATGTAGTTGGCGTTAAGAATGGCCATCGTGGTGGCGCGCGTCAATCCTTCACCGCCCATCATGGCGATGTAGGCGTAGGAGATGGCAAGAATGCTTGCGCTTCCGAAGGGAGCTGCAGAGACAGCCGTAATGGCGTGGTCGCCGCCCGTTTTCACCACCGGATGTCCAGGCAGGAACGGTTTTAGTTTGTCGTTTACACAGATAGGGCCCATACCCGGGCCTCCTCCGCCGTGTGGTATGCAAAATGTCTTGTGCAGGTTCAGGTGACAGACGTCAGCGCCAATGTTGGCCGGGGAGGTAAGGCCAACCTGGGCATTCATGTTGGCGCCATCCATGTACACCAAGCCGCCACAGGAATGAATTGTCTCACAGATCTCTACAATCGACTCTTCAAATACACCATGAGTGGAAGGGTAGGTCACCATCAGGCAGGCCAGGTTGTCCTTGTATTGCTCGGCTTTTGCCTTCAGGTCGGCTACATCGATTTTTCCTTCGCTGTCCGACTTAACAACGATCACTTCCATGCCGGCCATTACCGCGCTGGCAGGATTCGTACCATGCGCCGAGGCGGGAATGAGTGAAATTGTACGGTGGGCCTCGTTACGGCTTTCGTGATAAGCCCGGATAACCATCAGCCCGGCATACTCGCCCTGGGCACCGCTGTTGGGCTGCAAGGAAACGCCCGTGAACCCGGTGATTTCCTTCAGCCAATCTTCCAGATGCGTGATCATGTCGTGGTAGCCTTTAGCCTGCGACGCAGGGACAAAGGGATGCATGTGTCCCACTTCCGGCCAGGTCACCGGTATCATTTCGGTGGTGGCATTCAATTTCATGGTGCACGAACCCAACGAAATCATGGAGTGCACCATGGAGAGGTCCTTATTTTCCAGGCGCTTGATGTAGCGCAGCATCTCGTGCTCGCTGTGATAACGATTGAACACCGGGTGCTGGAGGAACGATGAGGTTCGGATCAGCGAAGCCGGCCATTGCAGGGTATCTGGTTCAACACCTTTTCCGGGGAACGTTTTCTTGGTGGCGGAACCAAGCACATGAAGAATGTTCTGCACATCCTCGGTGGATGTGGTTTCATCCAGGGAGATGCCAATACGGTTGTTGCCGGGGTAGCGGAAATTGATTTCACGTTCAATGGCTTCCCGCTCAACAGCTGCGGCGTCCGGTACGCTGACCAGCAGGGTATCGAAGTAGTTGCTATTTCGCTGTTCCAGTCCAAGATCACGGATTCCGTTTTCAAGCATCCGGGTCAATCCATGGATGCGGCCGGCAATCTTTTTCAGCCCCTCGGGCCCGTGGTACACGGCATACATGCCCGCCATCACGGACAAGAGGACCTGTGCCGTACAGATGTTGGATGTCGCTTTTTCCCGGCGAATGTGCTGCTCACGGGTCTGCAATGCCATGCGGTATGCCGGATGGCCTTGTGCATCGAGGGAGGCGCCGATGATCCTTCCCGGCATTAACCGCTTGAATTCATCGCGTGTAGCGAAGAACGCGGCGTGCGGACCGCCAAATCCCATTGGAATGCCAAAGCGTTGGGAAGATCCGACCGCTACATCGGCACCCATTTCACCGGGCGATTTCATCAGCACCAGGCTCATGAGGTCGGTGCCCATAACAACGAATACATCCTTCTCGTGCGCAGCCGTGATGAAGTTTGTATAGTCACGGATCTCGCCAAGCCCTCCGGGGTTCTGGACATAAACGCCAAAGAGCTTCGGATCGGTAATGTCCAGTTTGTCGATATTGCCCACCACCAGCTCTACACCGATGGGAGTCGATCGCGTCTTCAGCAGATCGATGGTTTGCGGAAATACGGTTTCGTCAACAAAGAACCTGTCGGCATCTTTCTTGGCGGCTTTTCTTGAAGCGTGCAGCAGGTGCATCGCTTCAGCGGCAGCCGTAGACTCATCCAGCAGTGACGCGTTCGCGATTTCAAGCCCGGTGATATCAATAACCAGGGTTTGGAAATTGATCAGTGCCTCCAGCCTGCCTTGTGCGATTTCTGCCTGATAGGGTGTGTAAGCCGTATACCACCCCGGGTTCTCCAGGATGTTCCGAAGGATGACGCCGGGCGTATGGGTGTCGTAATATCCGGTGCCGATATAGGATTTGAAGATCTTGTTTTTCGACATGGTCTTCTTGAACTGCTTCAGGAATGACGCCTCGGTCATAGCCGCCGGCAGTTGCAGGGGTCGTTTGAGCCGTATGCCTGCGGGAACCGTCTCCTCGATGAGTTTGTCTACCGAAGCGGCGTTGACCACCCGGAGCATGTCTTCCACCTGGCTGGGGCTGGGACCGTTATGTCGGCTTTCGAAATTCTCGGCGTAGTGGGGGTTGATCTTCATAGAATGCGAAACTTAATCGTGAGACAGTTCGGGTAAGGAACTTGACAAGGTCCCGAACAAGCCTTGTTCAAGGTATAAACAACCGGAGCCGGAAAATATCCCGGCTCCGTTAACTTTATTTCTCAAATCGTTCAAACTGCGAGAAGAAGAAGTTGCCTTCGATATCTGCGTTCGCATCGGAATCGGAACCATGGATCGCGTTGGCATCGATCGATTTGGCAAAGAGGGCACGAATGGTGCCGGGGGCCGCTTTTGCAGGATCGGTGGCGCCAATGAGTTTACGGAAGTCCTCCACCGCATTGTCTTTCTCCAGGATCATGGGAACGATCGGTCCGGAAGACATGTAACTGCAAAGATCTTTGTAAAAGGGACGCTCTTTGTGGATCGCGTAAAACTTTCCCGCAAGTTCGGGGGTCAACCACGCTTTTTTCATCGCAATAATCTTGAAGCCCGCCTCCTCGATCATTTTGGTAATTGCGCCGGTCTTGCCTGCGCCGGTGGCATCAGGCTTAATCATGGTAAAGGTTCTGTTGGTCGCCATGTAGGTTGGTATTTTTGTATGAGTGAAGTTCCGGAAGTGCGGTGAGCCGCAACAACAATTTTCGGCCGCAAAACTATCAAAAAGTAGGTAGAAAGCGGAGGCAAGGGACAATCATTTCCGCCTGCGGTGGCCGATTTGGGGCCTTCCCGGAGATTCAGCGTGAATTCGGGGTCAGATCCTCAAATACTCACTATTTTTGCGCCCTTGCATGGAAAACCTACAAGCCTTTAAGCAGCTGCTGGACCTCCCGCGTAAGATTGTTGTGGTCACCCACTTCAAGCCCGATGCGGATGCCCTTGGTTCTTCATTGGGGCTTGCCGGTTACCTGCGGAAGAAGGGTCACCGTGTTACCGTCGTCACCCCAAGCGATTACCCGTCTTTTCTGGCGTGGATGCCGGGAAATGAGCAAGTAATCGCCGTATCGAAGGAAGACCCGCGGCCTTTGCAGGCAGCCAATGCTGCCATTGAGTCAGCTGACGTTATTTTTTGCCTCGACTTCTCGAACCTGAAGCGTACCGAAGACCTGGCTGAATCCATTCGGTCGGCCAAGGGTACCAAAGTATTGATCGACCATCACCTGGAGCCCGAGAAGTTTGCCAAATTCGAGCAATGGAATGTGACTTCGGCGTCCACGGCCGGACTGGTGTTCCAGCTCATTACCGAACTGGACGAACAGCACTTGATTGACGAAGACATTGCCAATTGCCTGTATGCAGGGTTGATGACGGATACAGGTGGCTTTCGTCATTCAAACACCACGCGCAAGGAATTCATGATCGCTTCGGAATTGGTAGGGAAGGGCGCGGACCCCAGTCGCGTAGCCAAGTTGGTTTATGACAACAATTCTCTCGAGCGGTTGCGCCTGACAGGTTTTGTGCTTGGACAGAAACTGCAAGTGCTCCCGGAGTACCGAACAGCGTATATGGTGCTAAGCGCCGATGAACTCCGTCAGTTTGGGTCGCAGACCGGCGATACGGAAGGGCTGGTTAACTATGGCCTGTCCATCAGCAACATCCGGCTTTCGGTGTTGCTGTACGAACGCAAGACTGAAATCAAGTACTCCTTTCGGTCGTTGGGCGATTTTTCGGTCAACGAACTGGCGCGGAAGCACTTTGAGGGCGGTGGACACAAGAACGCGGCCGGAGGGACGTTTAAAGGATCATTGGAGGAAGCGCTCCGGAAATTCCTCAACCTCCTGCCAGAATATCGCGACAAACTGAATGCATAATCCAATTACCACACATACTCAAACACTTTCCCATCCAAGATGAAAACCCAAACCCTGCTATTCCTTGTTCTGATCTTTGTTTTCTCCGCCTGTGAGAAAGAACGTGAAGCCCCCAATGGACTGAAAGTCCGTGTTCTCAAAGAGGGCAAAGGCGAGTATGCCAAACCGGGCGAATTCCTGATTACCGGAATGGTTATCAAGGATGCCAAAGACTCCGTGTGGAGGGATACGTATTCGCAAAAGCTGCCAATGATTATTCCGGTAGGCGAAGAGTCTGCGATTCCAACTGAAGTTGGCGTGGAAAGTGCATTTCGGGTCATGAAACTTGGCGATAGTGTGGCGATAGACGTGGAGGCAAAGACACTTTTTAAGGATCAGCCGTTGCCACCCAAAATGAAAGCCGAGGATAAGATGACTTTTGTTTTTGCCGTAAAGGACATTACCGACCAGGCTGGCGTTACCCGCATACAAATGGAGTTGCAGCAGCAACAGATGGCGGATGCAAAAAAACTGCAGGATGGCCAATTGGCATTGGACACCGTGGCCATCGATTCCTGGTTAGCGGCCAGAAACATTGCAGCGATCAAGGATAAGTCGGGGATGCGCTATGTGGTTAAGCGCATGGGCAAAGGGCCGCGTCCAACGGTTGCGAGCACGATCACATTCACCTACAAGGGTTCCCTGATGGCCGACGGGACCGTGTTCGATGAGTCGGCTTCCCCGATTGTTTATCCGTTGAGTCAGCTCATTCAGGGCTGGCAAATTTGCTTTCCGCTACTGCCCAAAGGCAGCGCGGCCACACTTTACGTGCCCTCCAGTCTGGGGTATGGACCAAATGGTTACCAGCCAGGTATTCCTCCCAACGCAAACCTTATCTTTGAAGTGGAATTGGTTGACTTTTCAAATTAGTAATTGCGCATGAAGAAAGTTTGGATCATTACCCTGGCGCTGGTCATGGGGTGCAGCACAGACAATGTGCTCTCACGTGAGGAACAATTGACGAAGGACCTGCGCATCATCGACAAATACCTGGAGGATAATGAGATTACCAATGTGACCGTTGATCCCTCAGGCTTGCGGCTCGTCATCCACCAGGCAGGCAGTGGCCTTTTCCCGGTTTCTACCAGTAAATTAACCGTCAAGTATGTCGGGACCTATTTAAACGGAGCGGTGTTTGATGAATCCACGCTGAATTCATCCGGACTGCCCATCCCGTTTCAGAACCCCCTGGAGAAACTGATTGAAGGCTGGAGAATTGCATTTACGCAGTACATAGCCAAAGGAGGTAAGGCCACACTCTATATCCCTTCTGTTTTGGCCTATGGCAGAAACGGACCATCCGGCATGCCCGCAAATTCCAACCTGATTTTTGAAGTTGAATTAATCGGGTTTACCAACTAGCCGGTCAATGACGATTTGCTTCGCTACCAACAACCAGCATAAGGTAGATGAAGTGCAAGCGGCCTTGCCAGGTGATATTCAATTGATCACCCTGGAGGAAGCGGGAATTTCCGAGGAATTGCCCGAGACTCAGGACACCCTGGAAGGCAACGCCCGGCAGAAAGCGACATTTGTTTTCGCGAAGTACAGCCTTCCTTGTTTTGCGGACGATACCGGACTCGAAGTGGATGCGTTAAACGGCGCCCCGGGCGTCTATTCGGCGCGGTATGCAGGGCCGGCGCGTCAAGCGGCAGATAACATGCGCCTGCTTCTTCAGAACATGGAGGGGCAATCAAACCGGGCTGCACAATTCCGGACCGTAATTTGGCTCATCCATCCTGCTGGGGAATGGGCCTTTGAGGGAGTCGTGCGGGGTCATCTTATTCGAGAGCCCCGAGGCCTTGGTGGCTTTGGTTACGATCCGATCTTTGTCCCGGAAGGATTTTCAAAGACACTGGCCGAAATGACCATGAAGGAAAAGAACGGCATCAGCCATCGGGGCATCGCGACGCGGAAACTGGCGGATTTTCTCGCCACCCTGTAGTACTTTATCCATAATGTTTGCGATTTTGCGGCACTAGCCTAGGCGCGTGAGAAAACCGTTTACAGTCGGGATTACCGGGGGGAGCGGATCCGGAAAGACATTCTTCCTGGATGGACTTTCCGCACACTTCACGAGCGAGCAATTGACGCTCATCTCGCAAGACAATTATTACAGGCCGCGCGATCAGCAACCGGTAGACAGGAACGAGGTGAAAAACTTCGACTTGCCAGAGTCGATTGACCGTGCGGCTTTCGCCAACGATATCGCCGCGCTCAAACAGGGGAAGGTTGTTACCAAGCAGGAGTATACCTTTAACAATCCCGCCCGCCAACCCCGGATGCTTGTTTTCAAGCCGACACCCATCCTGGTGGTGGAAGGTCTTTTTGTGCAATACTTCGAAGAGATTTCACATGAACTTGACCTTAAGGTTTTCATTGAAGCCAAGGACCATGTGAAGTTGGGTCGACGGATTCGCCGCGATCAGGCAGACAGGGGGTATGACCTGGACGATGTGCTCTACCGGTATCAGCATCACGTGATGCCCGTCTACGAATCGATGATCGAGCCCCTCAAGCACCAGTCTGACATTATTGTTCCCAACAACCATGGATTTGACCGTGCGTTAGCGGTTCTCGCCGGGTACCTGAAGACCTTGTTGTAGGGGTTGCAAATTTGACCCCATTCCCTACCTTTGTGTCCCTTGAAAAGATGAAGGACAAGACTTTTTTTCGGGCACTGATGGTTGCCGCGGGTATTTTGGCCGCGGTGACGATCGTGGTTTCGCCGGCGTTTCGGGAAGTGACGGAACGCGTGGTTACGGAACTTAAGGCCGATGCCGGATTGCCCGAAGAAAGCACGCAAGTTTCAGCCGTATCCTCTGATGCGGTAACATCCCCCCAGGCAGTTGAAGTTGAGTCTGTAAACCCATTCACCGTTCAGGAAATTATTATTTCGGGAGAACGTCCTTCCCGCTTGCCGGTTCCTTCCATCGCGTTGCCTGCCCAGGCGCTGACCACATTGCTCCGGTCCGTCATTTCCCCGCAGGCTCCCTAACCTTCTCTTCCGCCCTTCATTGTCCTTCCCGGTACGGGAAGGGGTATTTTTCATAGTCGTCACATTTTATTCTTATCAATCTAGTTATGCGTAATAAAGGAGTAGTTGTCGTATTGGCTATTGTCATCACGCTGCTGTGCGTGTACTACCTGTCGTTCACGTTCGTATCGCGGCGTGTGCAACAGGATGCCGTAAACTATGCCACCGATCAGAACGGTGCGCTGAATTTGTCCAAAAAGCAAACGTACCTGGATTCCATCTGGAACCTGCCGGTGTATAACCTCTTTGGCGTTGATTATACCTACAAGGAAGTCAAGGAAAATGAGCTGAGCCAGGGTCTCGACCTTCAGGGAGGAATGCACCTGGTGCTCGAAGTTTCGCCGGTAGATATTGTGCGCGGCCTGAGCGGAAACAACCAGGACCCGGCTTTCATCACCGCTTTGCAGACGGCCCGTGAGCGGTACAAGACCAGCAATGCAAACTTTGCCGATCTTTTCTATGCAGCGTTCAAGGAGGCTAACGCCGATCGAACGCTGGCATCGCTGTTTGCATCCACGGCCAACCGCGGCCGCATTAGCCTTTCGGATTCCGATGAAACTGTCGTAAGCTTCCTCAAGGAGGAGATTGAACGCGCCTTTGACCGCTCGTTCACCATCCTGAAGACGCGTATTGATAAATTCGGAACTTCCCAACCGAACATCCAGCGATTGCAGGGTGGTGGACGGATCCAGGTAGAAATTCCGGGTGCTGACAACCCTCAGCGTGTGCGGAAGTTGCTCTCGGGTGTTGCCCGCCTGGAATTCTGGGAAGTCATTGAGACCAGCGACCCGCAATTGAGCCAGGCCATCCTGGCCGTTAACCAGAAACTGCTGAATGAACAAAATGCCGCGCGTGCCGCACAGACACCGGCGACCACTTCGGCAAATCAGGCTACGCCGGCCGCCGGCGACACCACCCAGTCGGCCCTTGAATCACAGTTGTCAAAGGCCGCCTCGGATACCACCGGCAATACCCTGGACTCATTGCGCAGCCTTACCGCATCGCCGCTGTTTGCGCTGAGCGACCCTACCATGCCTTTCCTCTATGCGGTTAAGGACACGGCTGAGATTAACCGCATCCTGACGCGTGAGGATGTACGTGCGATGATCCCCCGCACCATTGGATGGTTCTGGGATGTGAAGCCAGAGCCGGACATTACACCAGGAACAGATGACCTGCGCTTGAATTTTATCAACCTTGGAAGGAGTGGGAAACCTTTGCTTTCCGGTGAGGTGATCAATGATGCGCGCCTGGACTATGACCAGTTTGCGCGCCCCGCTGTGAGCATGACAATGAATGCGGCTGGCTCCAGGGTGTGGGCGAAGGTGACTGCAGCAGCCGCCAGCAAATCACCACAAGGCCGGATTGCCATTGTACTGGATAACTACGTGTACACGGCCCCTACTGTGCAGGGCGAGATTCCCAACGGAAATTCTCAAATCACCGGATCCTTTGAGTTGGAGGAGGCCAAGGACTTGGCGAATGTGTTGAAAGCCGGCTCACTTCCGGCCCCGACGCGAATTGTCGAAGAGGCGTATGTAGGCCCTTCACTCGGCCAGCTGGCACAAAACCAGGGTTTAATTTCCTCCGTGGCTGGACTTATCCTCGTCGTCATCTTCATGGTTGCCTACTATTCCAAGGGTGGCATGGTGGCGAACCTCGCACTGCTGTTCAACATCTTCTTCATTCTCGGAATCCTCGCGCAATTCAATGCCGCGCTGACCCTGCCCGGTATCGCAGGTATCGTGCTCACCATGGGTATGGCGGTGGATGCAAACGTGCTTATTTACGAACGAATCCGGGAAGAACTTCGTCATGGCAAGCGATTGCGAGAGGCCATCAACGTGGGTTACCGCCGGGCATTTTCAGCCATTTTTGACTCCAACCTGACGACATTCCTCACGGGCATGTTCCTGTTCATCTTTGGCCTCGGACCACTAAAGGGATTCGCCATTGTACTGATGATCGGTATCGGCACCTCCTTCTTCTCAGCGGTTTATATTTCGCGCGTCATCATCGAGTGGATGGTGCGTAAAGGAGATGATGCAAAAATCAGTTTTGAAACCGGACTTTCCTGGACCATTCGTCCCGACATGATTATCGACTTCGTGTCGATGCGCAAGCGAGCCTACATCTTTTCCAGCGTCGTGATTATCATCGGTTTTGTGCTCATCGCCATCCAGGGGCTTAACCTGGGTGTTGACTTCAAGGGAGGTCGGTCCTTTGTGGTGGCTTTTACGCAACCGGTAGAAGCTACGCGCTTGAAATCAGATTTGGCAGCAAGTTTCGAAGGAGCAGGCACCGAAGTGAAGAACTATGGCGGGAACAACGTCATGAAGATCACTACGTCCTACCTGGTGGAGGATGAGTCTGAGGCTGCCGACGAAAAGGTAAAGGCGGCGGTCATCCAGGGATTGGAAGCAAAGACGGGCAAGAAATACACGGAGAACGACCGTCAATTGGATGATCAGCACTTCACCATCCCATCAACATCAAAGGTGGGCGCAACAATCGCGGACGACATCAAGGGCTCTGCCTTTACCGCAGGCGGGCTATCCATTCTGTCTATCTTCCTCTATATTCTCATTCGTTTCCGCAAGTGGCAATTCAGCACCGGGGCCATTGTTGCCCTCATCCACGATATGCTGTTCACCTTTGCGGCTTTTGCGATAGCCGGTTTGCTTGGTTTCAGCCTGGAGATCGACCAGGTCTTTGTGGCAGCCTTGCTCACCATCATCGGTTACTCCATCAACGATACCGTGATCATCTTTGACCGTATCCGGGAGTACATGGGCTTGGGTACGAGCCATGAACGGAAGAAGATTTTCAACAGTGCCATCACGAGCACACTGAGTAGAACCATCGTCACATCCAGTACGGTGCTCATGGTGGTTGTCATTTTGCTTTTCTTTGGTGGCGAGACGCTGCGCGGATTCTCGTTTGCCATGGTGGTAGGCGTAGTCATCGGAACGTACTCATCCATCTTTATCGCCTCACCCCTGGTCATCGACCTTGACAGGAAAGGTGACGAGCCTGTAAAGGCCTGAGTAGACCGGGGTCATTTCCCGATCAAGAGTCCCAACGGTAGCAACCGTTGGGACTTTTTAGTTTATAGCCTCAGTGAAGGAGAAGGTAGACTACGGCACCTGCTGCATAGCCCATGAGGGCAAGGGCGGAGATGCGCTTGAGAAACCAGAGAAAGTCAATCTTCTCCATGCCCATCACCGCAACGCCGGCCGCTGACCCGACGATCAGCAGGCTTCCGCCTGTTCCAGCGCAATAGGCGAGGTAGTGCCAAAGCAGGGAATCAGCCGGGTGTGCCGATAACGGATACATGCCCATGCTGGCTGCAACGAGCGGTACGTTGTCGATAATGGCTGAGATTACTCCAATCAGTGAAATGATGACCCGCGTGTCTCCAATATGCTTATCCAGCGTAAGTGCGAAGTGGTTCAGTGTATGGATGGATTCGAGTGCGCCTACGGCAAGCAGTATCCCAAAAAAGAAAAGCACACTGGGGACGTCAATTCGGGTAAGCGCACCAGCAACGCTGTACTTCTTCTTTTCGGATTCATCCAGTTCCGGGTTAATAAACTCAGAAATAACCCACATCACGCCAAGACCCAGGAGGATTCCGAGGAAGGGCGGTAAGTGTGTAATGGTCTTGAACGCCGGAACGAAGAGCAAGGCGGTGATGCCAACCGTCAACATCGTCTTGCCAGCCTTGACCTCCTTTGATTTTTCCGGATGTTTCTCGAAACCCTCCACGCGCCCCTTCATGCGAACGGTAAGAAACAGCAGGGGGACCATGAGGCAGACAACGCTGGGAAGAAACAGGCTTTTGATGATTGCGCCGGAGCTGATCTGGCCGCCAATCCAAAGCATGGTGGTGGTCACATCACCAATGGGGGACCAGGCACCGCCAGCGTTTGCAGCAATGATGATGATGCCGGCAAAGAACATCCGCATATCACGATACGGTATCAGGTTCCGGATCAGAGAGACCATGACGATGGATGTCGTCAGGTTGTCTAAAACTGCTGAGAGAAAAAAGGTCACCCAACTTACAATCCAGAGCAGCGCGCGCACGTCGCGGGTCCGGATGTTGTCGGTGATGATCTGGAAGCCATCGTGGGCATCAATGAGCTCCACGATCGTCATGGCTCCGATGAGGAAGAAAAGAATCCCTGAAATGCTGCTCAATTGATGCGCCAGCGCACTGTTGAGAAACGTCGGCCATTCTGAAGCTGCGGCGATAAGCCCACGCTCCATCCAGACCGAAAGAAAATCCGGAGTGGAAAGCGCCAGGACGGCCCAGCACAGCGTACCGGTCAGGAGGGCGGTTGCCGTCTTGTTGATCTTCAGGGGATGCTCCAGGGCAATCAACAGGTAGCCCAGCAGAAAGATAACAATGGCCAGGATCTCCATGGGTGTGTCGGGATTGAGCTGAAAGTTACTTCCCTTGGATTCCCGTAACTTGGTACAACGGGCTTCTAACTAAATTCTAATTTCTGAATGCAAGCCCCGCCCGATGGATCGTGTAAGTTTAGTCATGCGGATTTTGCTGATTGAGGATGAACCGAAGACGCTTGTCTTTATTCGAAAAGGGCTTGAAGAGAACGGCTATGCAGTGGATACCGCTGCGGATGGATTGGAGGGATTGCGGCTGGCCATGGCCGGCGCCTACCAGATCATTATCAGCGACATTGTTCTTCCCGGGATGAGCGGCATACAGCTTTGCCGTCAAATCCGCGAGATGCACAACGAGACTCCCCTGTTGATGCTGACTGCCCTGGGAGGCGTAGGACACGTGGTAGAGGGACTGGATAGCGGAGCAGACGACTACCTGGTGAAGCCCTTTGAGTTCCAGGAATTGCTGGCGCGTATCCGGACACTCACCAAACGGGGAAGTGTTTCGACCCAGGCAAACCAGGTAATGACCCTGGCAGACCTGGAGCTTAACGCTCAGACCCGCGTTGTAAAGCGGGGTGGACGGGAAATTCAACTGACGGCCCGAGAATACTCCTTGCTGGAATTCTTGCTCCGCAACAAGGAACGTGTCGTATCGAGGCAGGAGATTGTCAGGCACGTATGGGGCCTGGATTTTGATACGGGGACCAACATGGTGGAGGTTTACGTGAATTACTTACGCCGCAAGATTGATCGCGAATTTCCGGAGAAATTGATTCATACGCAGTTTGGATTGGGCTATGTGATGAAGCAACTTGCCTGACCATGCAAATCCGGCTCCGCCTTACCCTTCAGTTTTCCCTTGTTGTATTTCTTTTCCTCGTACTGTCGTTTGGCCTGATTTACTATTTCCTGTTCCGGTATAACCAACAGCAATTTCATCAACGGCTCTACGCCAAGGCCATCACGTCGGCGCGGCTGCTGCTCCACATCGAGCAAGTGGATTCGTCGTTGTTGAAAATCATTGACAGGGCAAAGTTCGATGTGCTGTACAGCGAGAACATTACCGTCTACGATTCGGCCAACAACGAGATCTACACAAACAATGACACCATTTTCTTTGACCTTGAACCCGAGGTACTAGGGGCTGTTCGCCGTCAGGGCACCCGCTACTTCTCCTACCAGGAGTTCGAGGTCGTGGGGGTGCGCTTCCGCGACCGACAAGGTGAATTTGTAGTGATTGCAGGTGCTATTGATGTGGCCGGCGATGGTTTGCTTCGAAACCTTCGGGCCTTGTTGGTGGGATTGTTGACAATTTCTATTCTGATTGTACTCCTTACCGGGTGGGTTTATGCCGGTCGTGCGTTACGCCCGATTAATGCACTGATTGCGGATGTGGAATCTATTTCCGAACAGGATCTCGATCGACGATTGAAGGAACCCCGGCACCAGGATGAAATTGGCCGACTGATCCGGATATTCAACGGGCTGCTCGCGCGCATTGACCGCGCCTTTGGATTGCAGCGATCCTTTGTCAGCAATGTGTCACACGAATTGAAAAACCCCCTTACCAAAATCACTTCGCAGCTGGAGGTAACCCTTTTGAATGCGCGATCCAACGAGGAATACCGAAAGACGATTGAGTCTGTATTGGAAGACACGCGCGAACTGAACCTGTTGTCGACCAGCTTGCTGGACCTGGCATCCCTGCACGAGGAAAACCGAACGTTCTCCATAACGAAAGTGCGTGTGGATGAAGTGCTTTGGGAAGCAATGGAGAAGGTACGCGGGTTGGATGCGCAGTACCAGACAGAAGTGGTTGCCATGGAACTCCCAGACAAGGAGGAGCGGGTTAGTATATATGGCAACCCATACCTCTTGCGGACAGCCCTGATGAACATCCTGGAGAATGCCTGCAAGTTTTCCTACGATCATACAGCCCGGGTTTCCCTGTATTGTACATCCTCGAAGATTCACGTCAAGGTTTCGGACCATGGTCCCGGTATTGATGAAGTAAGCCTGAAGGACGTTTTTCAACCCTTTTTTCGGGGCGACCAGACGTCGCGAACAAAAGGCTATGGGATTGGTCTTTCGTTGAGCCAGCGCATTGTACGTGTCTATGGGGGCGAAATCACCATTTCATCGCGGGTGGGAGTGGGTACCGAGGTGACGGTCACCCTGCCCGCCATGGAAAAGTTCTAATTCGTTTCTAATCCATCGGGCACGCCGGATTCCTTCCGGGTCCCGTTATTTGTACAGTTAGTTGGATTAGGTCTTAGGAAGCTTGAAGCGGGGACCCCTGGATGACGGGGGTCCCTTTTCATTTCGTGGATTCATCGGCCTGCTCAATACGGACACCAACAGCCAGTATGCCCCGCAGCGTGTCTTGCCTGGAATACTGGATAAGCCGGAGCGTGTGTCTTCCCGTGTGCGGGAACCTGTAATTCGTAAGGATCGGAAACTGATGGTCATAGAGATCACCAAGCCCACTTTCACCATAGGGGCGGCCAGTAGGGTCAAACAGCTCGTTGTATACCAGCTTGCGGTCCAATTCCTGCCCCAAAGAGTCAGTCAGCACATACGTTACGTAGATCCTGTCCCAGTCGTAGTGGAGGGAGTTACGCAGGTTATAATACACGTTAAAGGCACGGGAGGAGTCGGCAATATGAAATTCAAAAGCAGGTTCGTCCGTTACGAGCCACGCCCGATTGGGGAACTCGCGATTGTCCTCATAGACGCGTTGGGAATCGCAGGAAATCATCAGGGTCACTGCAGCGACCACGAGGAGGCTTTTTCGAAGACCTTGAATGTACATTTCGCAATTAACGGGATGATGGGGGGCTGCCACCCGGCCGAGGTCCGCGATTGCGGTCACGACGATGGTTGCGCGACCGACGTTTCCCTTTGCCTTTGTTGCTGAACTTCTTGTCCAGGCGCATGAGGTCGCTGTTGAGCACCTCGACCGGTTCGCGTTCGGCAACTTCATTGATTTCCAATGTGGCGGGCTTCTTGCCTTCCTGGTTCAGCCGCAGAATTTCATTGACCCTCGACACCGGGATGGGATACCATGTGTTTTCGTCCTTGTACCCAAACCACATGATGCGGCGGAAGATGTCCGTCTTTTGCAGGGCTGCGTCACCACGCTCCGTCTGCAGGGGACGGGCAATATCGGGGATATCCTTCAGCGCATGCATGTACGTTTCCAATTCGTAGTTCAGGCAGCATTTCAGACGGCCACACTGTCCGCTGAGCTTGCTGGGATTGAGCGACAGGTTCTGATACCGCGCGGCACTGGTGGCTACGTTCTTGAATTCACTCAGCCACGTGGAGCAGCAAAGCTCACGCCCGCACACGCCAATCCCGCCCAGCCTTCCCGCCTCCTGGCGCAGGCTGATTTGCCGCATCTCCACGCGAACGCGGAATTCGCCGGCCAGGACCTTGATTAGCTCGCGGAAGTCTACGCGCTCTTCGGCCGAATAGTAAAATATTGCCTTGGTGTTGTCAGCCTGGTACTCTACGTCGGAGAGCTTCATGTTCAGCCGCATCTGACGGATGATTTCCCGGCAGCGATGCAGGGAAGGCATTTCGCGTTTGCTGGCTTCTTCGAATTTCTCCAGGTCGCGTGTGTTGGCGATGCGGTAGATTTTCCGGATTTCGCCATCGTTGGCGACGTTCTTTTTCTTCATCTGGAGACGAACCAGTTCTCCCTGCAAGGAGACGTGCCCCAGGTGGTGGCCATTTTGAGCCTCGACCACTACGGGATCGCCGGCATGGACCTCGAGTTTGTCCGTATTGCGGAAGAACTCCTTCCGGCCATTCTTGAATCGGATTTCAACAACATCAAACCGTTCCTGGACCGGCATATCCATATTGGACAGCCAGTCAAAGACATTCATTTTGTTGCAGCCGCCAGTCTCGCAGGCGCCGTTGTTGTTACAGCCAGCTGTCTTTCCGCCTACTTTGGTACCGCACGAGCAACCCATACTTCTGATCTTAGCTTAGGAAGGCCTTTTCAAATCGGCTCAAGGCTTTCCAATATGCAACAAATCTACACCAATATCCCTTCTGTAATACGCATGGTCGAATGAAATGGCTTCCAGGGCTGCGTAAGAAGCCCTTCGTGCTGTTTCCAGCGTAGCGCCCTTGCCGGTAACGGCGAGCACGCGCCCACCATCGGACACCACGCCGCCGGGCGTCGCCCGTGTGCCCGCATGGAAGAGCAGTGCTCCGGAAGCCGATGAAAGCCCCGCGATCGCCTTCCCCTTGGTGTAGTCGCCCGGATAGCCGCCTGAAACCATCATCACGGTTACAGCCACTTCGTCCGTGATATCGATCCTGCGGTCCTTCATCGTTCCTGTAGCACAGGCAACGAGCAATTCGACCAGGTCTGATTGTATCCGGGGTATAACAACTTCGGTTTCGGGATCACCCATCCGTGCGTTGTATTCGATAACCATCGGCTCTCCACCAACATTAATTAATCCAAAGAAGATGAACCCTTGGTAGGGTATGTTCTCCTGCTTCAATCCCTTCAGCGTTGGCTCGATGATGCGCGACGTTACCTTTTGCATAAAATCCCTATTGGCAAAAGGCACAGGTGAAACAGCGCCCATACCACCCGTGTTCGGACCTTCATCGTTTTCTCCGATGCGTTTGTAGTCTTTGGCCTCCGGCAGGAGCACGTAGGATTCACCATCGGTCAATACGAATACCGACAACTCAATTCCGGTTAGAAATTCTTCTACCAGGACGCGGGCGCTAGCCTCCCCAAAGAGGTGGTTGGATAGCATGTCGTTGAATGCGGCCTTCGCTTCACTCAACGTCTGACAGATGATCACACCTTTGCCGGCGGCGAGGCCATCAGCCTTGAGGACAATGGGTAACCGGCAGCGGTCGAGGTAGGCAAGGCCGTCAGCCAGTTCCCGTTCGGTAAATGTGCGAGCCCCCGCGGTAGGAATGCCGTGGCGCTGCATGAATTGCTTGGAGAAGTCTTTGCTGCCCTCAAGTCGCGCACCGGATTCCCCGGGTCCCACCATCAGGAGATGGGACAGATCGCTCTGGCTGGCAATAAAGTCGCGGAGCCCGGCCACCAGGGGGACTTCTGGTCCTACGACTACGAGGTCAATGGCTTTGGTCCGGCACAGATCCGCGATGCCCGGGAGGTCATCTGCTTTTACCGGGATGTTGTGTCCGAGGGCGGCAGTTCCGGCATTGCCAGGGGCAATGAAAAGCTGGGAACACAGCGGGCTTTGGCGCATTTTCCAGGCCAGTGCATGTTCACGTCCCCCGCTTCCGATCAGCAATATGTTCATGGATACGAAAACGCCAAAGATACAAAAGGTCGTACCTAGTTGGCGTACTCACTCAGGAACTTGATGCGCATCAGGCGCATTTCTTCTTCCGAGTACTCGGCGTTGTTGGCATCCGCCATCGCCTCTTCCAGGTTATCGGTTTCCGAATTGAGGAAATAGTCGAAGATCTGATTCTGTTTGTTTTCGTCCAGC
>JAYRXB010000550.1:0-3145 GCA_041917735.1 Cyclobacteriaceae bacterium | reverse complement strand
GGCTGGCCAGCAGATGGAGGTCAAGCAGGTGAAGGTTGATTCTATTGGTGTAGGTGGTGGAGTCGTCGGAGTAGATGCTGCGTGCAAACGAATATCCAAATTCTGCCTTAATGCCGTAGTGGGCATTAAATCGGTAGGAGGCAAGACCGGCGACACTCCATCCCAACGCAGGCTCGGGTTTCAGGGTGGGGTTGGTCGATGGCTCGAACTGGGAAAGGTTCATGTTTAAACTTCCCCGCAGACCGTAGTGAATCTTCTCGTGCGACCTTGGCGTGTAGGGCGACTCACCCATACTGCCTGACTGCCCGTTGACGGCATGCGGCCGAGTCATCGCAGTCAATGCCAGAACGACCAACCATGTGGCACGAAAGGGGAGATTCATCAATTTCAAAAGTAGCGAAAAGGAGGGACCCTCTTGCCGGGAATCGGGTCATCAATCGATTGCATAGTTTCTTTGTGGATTCGCCGATCGTATTCCTTTCGTGCGTCAGCGTTAGCACTTATCTTGGACCCGCTGTTCACCAATGCGCAAAGCAGTCCTGGCACTCGTTCTTCCGTTGATCCTCATGGATTGTACCTCCCGCCGTGAAAAGATTCCTCTCCCGCCCGCGGATCCGGCCCCGAAGAAGTTGGTGATCTACCAGCTGTTGCCCCGACTTTTCGGCAACACGCAAGCGGCCAACAAACCTTGGGGTACCCTCGAGGAAAACGGAGTGGGGAAGTTTCGCGATTTCACCCCGAGGGCATTTTCCGCTATTAAAGAATTGGGCGTCACGCACATGTGGTATACCGGGGTTATTGAACACGCCTCCCTGAATGGCTACCCGTCGGCGGGGGTCGAGCCTGATGCCCCCGAGATAGTAAAGGGAAGGGCAGGATCGCCGTTCACCATTCGCGACTATTACGATGTAGACCCCGACCTGGCCACCGATGTTCCAACCCGCATGCGCGAGTTTGAGTCGCTGGTCCAACGAACCCATGATGCCGGCTTGGGCGTGATCATCGATTTCGTGCCAAACCACGTGGCCCGCCGATACCACTCCGATGCCAAACCGGAAGGTGTGGTTGATCTAGGTGCCAATGATGATCAACGCCAGTCATTCCTCCCTTCGAACAATTTCTACTACCTGCCCGGAAAATCCTTTATCGCACCACCCGAACATGTCAAACGCATGAAGGCGCTATTTCCCGATCGCGTCGGTACGTTCCAGGAGACACCGGCAAAAGTGACCAGCGATGACAGGTTTACCGCGGCCCCGCCAGCCGACAGCTGGTTTGAAGCGGTCAAGCTGAACTACGGTGTCGACTATGCCGATGGGGGCAAGAAGCACATGGACCCTGTTCCCGATACGTGGGTCAAGATGAAGGACATTCTGATCTACTGGACACAGAAGGGAGTCGATGGTTTTCGGTGTGACATGGCCGAGATGGTGCCCGTGGAATTCTGGAAATGGGCCATTCCGCACGTGAAAGCAATCAACCCGGAGGTGCTCTTCATCGCTGAAATTTATACCCCAGCACGTTATCAGGTTTACCTCGAAGACGGCCGTTTTGACTACCTCTACGACAAGGTGCAGCTCTATGATACACTTCGCCTGCTGGTGAATGGAAAAGCGTCGGCTCGCGCAGTTGCGGGCATTCGTGAATCCCAGGGAGGAATGCACCACCGCCTGCTGCATTTCATGGAGAACCACGACGAGCAACGCATCGCTTCGCCGTTCTTTGCCGGCGATGCGTTCAAGGGGCTGCCTGCCATGCTCGTAAGTGCTACCATCGACGCGGGGCCTGTGATGATCTATTTCGGACAGGAGGTGGGAGAGCCCGGCGCCGGAGAAGAAGGATTTAGCCCACGCGATGGGCGGACCTCTTACTTTGATTATTGGGGTGTGCCCGAACATCAGAAATGGATGAACGGGGGATTGTTTGACGGTGGACAGCTTTCAGCAGACCAACAAAGACTTCGGGCTGCCTATCAGGCTATCCTGCACTCGGCTCGCGACGAGCGTGCTATCCGGGAAGGAAACTATTGTGACCTGACACAGCGCCTTGTGGGGCTGAAAGCCTCCAGTGACCGGGTCGTGACCTTTGCGCGATTCACCGACGAGGAGTGTATCCTGGTCGTGGCTGGATTCAATGCACGCCCCGAGACGGTAGCCTTGGAACTTCCGGCAACCTTGGCCGAAGCGTGGGCGATAGGACCTGGCCAAAACATTGACTTTCGCGATTTGCTGGGCGACAGTACAACCGTAGTACTCTCCCGCGATAAGTCATTCACTGTCAGTATTCCGCCATACGGAATAAGGATGTTTAAAGGAATTAAGTAATCAATAGGACGAACCGATACACATGAGTCAGCAGCGAGTATGGATTGAAGATGTGCAACCGCAAGTGGATGGCGGAGTCTACCCGGCGAAGAGGACCGTGGGCGAACGGGTCGATGTCTCGGCGAGCATTTTCTCCGACGGGCACGATCACCTCCGCGCAGAAGTGTGCTACAAAGTGGACCGCGACGGAACCTGGCGGAGCGTGGAGATGAAGCACGGCATGAATGACACCTGGACGGCCAGCTTCTATGTGACGGAGAAGGGATCCTACCATTTTTATGTGCAGGCGTGGGTGGATCACTTCGACACGTGGTTCGACGGCATCCGCAAGAAGATTGCCGCTAAACTCGACGTAGGCTTGGAGTTGCGGGAAGGAGGCGAGTTCCTCCGAAAGGTAGGTGCAGCCGATAAAGAGTTGCTCACGCTGGCTGCCTTGCTGGAAGATGCTTCGCAGAAGGTGAAGGCCATGGAACTGGTTCTTTCGGCTCCTTTTGAGCGCATCGTGCATCATCACCCCCTTCGTCAATACCTCTCGCGCAGCAGCCAGGACCTGGAAATTCGTGTCGAGCACCACAAGGCGCTCTTCAGCACCTGGTATGAGCTCTTTCCACGGTCCAGTTCGCTTGTACCCGGGGTGCACGGCACATTCCGCGACACCATTAAGTTGTTGCCCCGCGTGGCTGCCATGCATTTTGATGTACTCTACCTGCCACCGATTCATCCGATCGGGAAACTCAACCGGAAAGGCAAAAACAACAGTGTTACGGCCAAGCCTGGAGAGCCAGGCTCACCCTGGGCCATCGGCAGCGATGAAGGAGGCC
>JAYRXB010000549.1:0-4985 GCA_041917735.1 Cyclobacteriaceae bacterium | reverse complement strand
GATCGCCGGGGCGTTCCGCTAAACGCGTGATAAACTCCTGCTGTCTTTCGGCAACAACTTGAGGGCTCTCACCGCCTTCAATAGGTAATGCCGTATTTCCCTGTTGCCATTGCTTTAGCATCCAGTGATAGTAGGCATCTTCTTCCGGGGTAATGCGCTGACCCTCTTTCGATCCCCAACTGATTTCATTAAGTGCCGGCATGGCCTCGAATGCGATGCCCAGTTGAATGAAATGCTGAACAGACTCCTGGCTCCGCTTTAGCCGGGAGGTGTAAATCCGGTCAAACGGAACGTGCCGGTACGCCTCATAGAAAGCCCTGGCTTGTGCCCTACCCCGCTCGTTCAACGAAGCATCCACACCACTACCCTGGACAATGCCCTGGAGGTTGTAGTCTGTTTGTCCGTGTCGGATCAGGTATATTTTTTGTGCGGTCAATTTCGGCTAATTTGGGCGCCGCAAAGATAGAAAAATCAGCGGCAGACCCTAACCCGCGCTACAGACACACATGACTCCACTACCGAATCCGGAAAGCCTGAATGCCTTTGGGCGAAATACCCTCATGGAGCATCTCGGCATAGAAATCACGTCGGTTTCCCCCGATCGAATTGAAGCGCGGATGCCGGTTGACCATCGGACGCATCAACCCTATGGCCTCCTGCATGGCGGCGCCTCCGTAGCACTTGCGGAAACGTTGGGCAGCATTGCAGCGCATTGCACGCTCACGGATCCAAACAAATACTGTGTTGGTCTCGAAATTAATGCCAACCATGTGCGCAGTGTGAAGTCAGGTTTTGTCACCGGTGTTGCCTCGCCGGTACACCTCGGAAACCGAACCCAGGTTTGGGAAATCCGGATCACCAACGAGAAGCAAGAATTAGTTTGCGTGAGCCGCATTACCATGGCCGTCATCGATAAGCGTTGATCTCCTGCATGAACCCGTTGCTTACCCGACAAACCCACACCTCCACGGCGGCACTGGTGTCGCAGGCCTTGACCCTGTGTTTGGAAAAAGGCCACTCCTATGCGCTTTGGAAACTCCCGCACAGCGGACCCATCTACCTGGCAGCCAGCGAGCGACTGGTAGAAATCCAGGAGGTTTCCCTGGAGGACAGCCTACCCGGCTTCATCTTTGCCCCATTCAACCCGGGTTCTCCGAAGATCTTTCTGCCCGCTGACGAGTTGTTGATCCTGGAAAACGATCAAGTAACCGAAGCACATGGCGCGCTTGCCGCGCAAATGAACATGGTCCAGCCCGACAATCAAGCTGCCGTTCAAAAGCCGGTCTTCTATACCCGCAGGTTTCCTTCCGGTGCAGGGTCAGATCAAACGCAATACCATCAGCTGGTCGAGCGATGCCGCGAGGCTGTCCTTGGCGGAGAATTTGAGAAACTTGTTCCTTCCCGGACCAAGGAAGTGGAACTCCCTGCCACATTCGATTTGCCCAAGGTCTTCATCCAATTGACACAACGGTATCCGGGTGCCATGGTTTCCGTCTTCTCAAGCCCAACAACAGGTACCTGGATTGGAGCCACACCAGAAACACTCGTGCGGGTTGACGCGCAGCAGCATTTCCACACGGTGGCGGTTGCCGGTACCCAAAAGTTTGAAGAGGGCACCGACCTTCGCTCCATCACCTGGACGCAAAAAGAGATTGAAGAACAAGCCCTCGTCGAGCGTTACATCATCAGTTGCTTCAAGAAAATTCGCCTGCGTGAATTTGACGAGCACGGACCCAAAACGGTGGTCGCCGGAAATGTTGTTCACCTGAAAACGGCGTTCGAAGTTGACATGGTTGCCACCCGGTACCCGCAGCTCGGATCGGTGATGCTGCAACTCCTGCATCCCACCAGCGCGGTATGCGGAATGCCCATGGAAAAGAGCCTGGCATTCCTGCAGAAGCATGAAGGTTATGACCGGGCGTATTACAGCGGCTACCTTGGACCTGTAAAGGTGAACAAGGAAAGCCATCTCTTTGTCAACTTGCGCTGCATGCAAGTATCCGACAGTAGGGCACGCCTGTATGCCGGAGGTGGCGTACTTGGTGAATCGGATCCTGAGAAAGAGTGGCAGGAAACTGAACTCAAGATGAACACCCTTTTGCATGTCATTAGGGACTGACCTGCCCCGATACTACCTTCGCAACCGTGATTGCCCCTTCCCTCCACCAACTGGCCGCCTTGTGCGCGACGAAAGGAATTGAGCATGTCATTCTTTGCCCCGGATCGCGAAGCGCACCGTTAGCACTGGCTTTCCTGCGCAGCGGCAAATTCACCTGTTACACATTCAGCGACGAACGCTGCGCCGCCTTTGTGGGCCTTGGTATTGCGCAGCAGACCAACCGGCCGGTAATTCTCGTCTGTACATCAGGCTCAGCAGCCTACAATTTCGCGCCAGCCGTCGCGGAGGCCTATTACCAACAGGTGCCACTGCTGGTTATTACCGCCGATCGCCCGAAGGAGTGGATTGACCAACTCGATGGACAGACGATCCGACAGCCCAGGATCTTTGGCGAACACGTCAAGCGGTATGCTGAACTTCCCGCCGACTTTGTGCACCCGGATGCAGAGTGGTTTGCGAATCGCATTAGCAATGAACTCATCAACTTTGCGGCCTCCTACCCGAGAGGACCAGTCCATCTTAATGTTCCGTTGCGGGAGCCGCTATACCCTTCCGCCAATGAAAAAGTTGCTTCCAGCAACCCACGCGCCATCACCGAAACGCCTGGACAGCCAACACTTTCCGAGCCCGAATGGAATTCACTGCTCTCCACCATCAACCAGTCGCGCAAGGTGCTGGTAGTGGCCGGCCAACAAGGAAATAACCCATCCCTCCGGAATTCGCTTCATGCCTTCCGGCAAACCCACCGGTGGCCCGTGGTCGGTGACATCTTATCCAACCTGCATGCCCTTCCCGGTTTCATTGGACATGCGGATACTTTCCTGGGTCAGTTGCCGGAGAAAATGAAACATGGCCTCAAGCCCGACCTGCTCATCACGTTTGGGCAGTCCCTGGTGGCCAAGAACCTCAAACTCTTTCTTCGCAACTTTCCGCCCCAGGCGCATTGGCACATACAGCCCGGTGGTGAAGCTCCGGATACCTTCAAGGGGCTTACCCGCATCATTCGGACGGATCCCCAGTACTTCTTCGATCAACTGCAACGCCGTACACTGGATCAGCAGGTTGCCCATCATGTTTACACCGACGAATGGTCACAACATGAAGTTCAGGCTCGCACAGCCGTAGATTCGTTTTTGGAATCCCAGGAACACGGGGAGTTCTCCCTGGTGCACAACCTGCTGCGTCACCTGCCCGAGCGGTGCAACCTTCACCTCGCCAACAGCATGAGTGTACGTTATGCCAACCACGTTGGACTGCTTGATACACAACACGGAGTTCACGTCTACGGCAACCGGGGCACCAGCGGCATCGACGGATGCACCAGTACAGCTACCGGTCATGCGCTGTCCAACTCCGTTCCCAATGTTCTCGTTACCGGCGATCAAGCTTTCTTCTATGATCGTAACGCATTCTGGCACAATTACCCGCTTCCCAACCTGTTGGTGGTTGTGCTTAACAACCATGGAGGAATCATATTCAACCTGATTGATGGCCCTTCTTCCTTACCCGAGGCGGAAGAGTTCTTTATCACCCGGCAACCACTGCGGGCGAAGGCCCTTGCCCAGGAATTCGGGTATACCTACACAGAAGGTACAAACCCCAACTGGAAAGATTTTTTTCAGCCTGGCAGCGATACAAAGATTCATGAATTAGAGTCCTCCCAGACGCAAAACAAGTCGATCTTTGAGGCGTTTAAGAAATACATCCGAAAGAGCTATGAAGCTAATTAACCCCTGGCAACCCATTCGCGAATTCAAGGAGATCATCTTCCAGAAGTTTGACGGCATCGCCCGGATCAGTATAAACCGGCCAGAAGTGCACAATGCCTTCACACCCTTGACGGTAAAGGAGATGATTGCTGCCATGGAAATCTGCCGTGAGGATGCGGAGATCGGTGTAATCATACTTACCGGCGAGGGAGGCAAGGCTTTTTGCAGTGGCGGCGACCAATCGGTCCGTGGCCATGGAGGCTACGTTGGCACCGACACAGTTCCCCGGCTCAATGTGCTGGACCTGCAAAAAATGATCCGCTCCATTCCGAAACCTGTTATAGCCGCTGTCGCCGGGTGGGCCATCGGCGGCGGGCATGTATTGCATGTCGTATGCGACCTCACGATCGCCGCAGAAAACGCACGCTTCGGGCAGACGGGCCCCAAGGTGGGAAGCTTTGATGGCGGCTTCGGCGCCTCCTACCTGGCACGTATTGTTGGCCAGAAGAAAGCGCGTGAAATCTGGTACCTCTGCGATCAATACGACGCTTCGGAGGCTCTCCAAATGGGCTTGGTCAATACAGTGGTTCCCCTTGAGAAGCTGGAGGAAACCTACGTTGCCTGGGCACGAAAAATTCTGCAAAAGAGCCCCCTGGCAATACGAATGCTGAAATCTTCCTTCAACGCAGAGCTCGATGGACAGGCCGGTATTCAGGAGCTTGCCGGCAATGCCACCCTCCTCTACTACCTGAGCGACGAAGCCAAGGAAGGAAAAAATGCCTTCCTGGAGAAGCGGGATCCCGACTTCTCAAAATTCCCCAAGTTCCCGTAGCCGATATCCAGGTCACATGCTGGTACATGTAGCTGGAGCCTGGAGGAATCCCGATAACCTGAGGGAAGTAGACGGCGAAACGCTGGGCGCTTCAGTCCAACATGCACTGGCGTTCATCCAAAACTGGAACGCAGGGAAGCAAGAATTTACATTTCACACATCAGGCTCTACGGGCGAGCCAAAGCCTATCACCTTTTCCCGGGACATGCTGGAATCGAGTGCACGCTTGTCCATAGAAGCACTTGCGTTAAAGCCCGGGATGAATGCCCTGGTGTCGCTCGACACGCGCTTTGTGGCCGGCGCGATGATGCTGGTAAGAGGTCTC
>JAYRXB010000548.1:0-7495 GCA_041917735.1 Cyclobacteriaceae bacterium | reverse complement strand
TGATGGCAACACACTGCTCTACGAAATGGGAATCCTCATGGGAACAGGAACGGGGGCACAACTTTTCAACAACATCCGGTCCATCAACAGTGGCTTTGACCAGGACTTTGTTTCTATTGGAGATCGTATTGCCGAAGCCACTCCGGGTGCGAGGTCCTCGTCCGAAATATCCGGCTCACTGAGCAACAGCACCAACCCCTCCGCACAGGCATTCCAACTCAAGTACCGAAGCCTGGCGTGGAAGGAGTCTCCGTATGACAAATTTGTCATCATGGAGTATACCATCAAGAATCCCACGGCAACCCCGATAAACAATTTCTTCTTCGGAATTTTTGCAGACTGGGATGTCACGAATAACGGAGTAGATGATATTGCCAAATGGGACAACCTTCTGAAGCTCGGTTATGTTTATCCGGCTACGGGCACCAATTTGCCACACACCGGAATCCAGTTGCTGACCGGCGTACCCTCCTATTACGCCATTGATAATGATCCCGCCATTGCTGGCGCAGGTTCTTTCGGTCTATACGACGGCTTTACCGACACCGAAAAATTCCAGACCCTTAGTAGTGGATTGGGACGTTTGGTAGCCGGCGAGAGTGCCGCAGGTGCCGACGTCAGCCATGTGGTGGGCACAGGGCCGTATACCATCGCTGCTGGTCAGGAAATTGTTATTGCTTTCGCGCTTCACGCAGCTCCGTCGCTCGATGAACTGAAGACCTCGGCGCAGTATGCCGATACGGCGTACAACTTCATGCTTGCCGCCCCTAAACCTGTTGTCCCGGAAGTCAGCACCTGCTATAACACCTCTGCCACCCTCTCGGCAACCGGCGCCGGTTCTTATCATTGGTACAAAAACTTCACCGGTGGAACACCCTTCCATACTGGGTCTACCTACAACAGCGCGCCCCTCTTGCGCGACACCACCTTTTACGTGGCAAATGCTGACAACACATTTGAAAGCGTGCGTACTGCTGCGAATGTAGAGGTTAAGGCCAGGCCGGATGTAGCCACCTCCGGCTCGACGCTCATTTGCGGCAACGAATCTCTTACCCTTTCTGCCGTCGAAGCCGATACTTATTTGTGGAACACCGGTGCCACCACCCAATCCATCAAGGTCAATACGGCCGGCAGTTATTCCGTTACCGTTTCAAGCAACTCCCCACCCTGCTCGAATACCTCGACGCCCATTACCGTTTCTGTGTTGCCTCCTCCTGTGGCGGACTTCTCCTCATCCGGCGAACTGAAGACCTTCTCGCCCATCCAATTGCATGACGAAAGCTCCGGTGCTGTCAAATGGAATTGGGACTTTGGGAATGGGGAGACGAGTACGGAACAAAATCCCACCGTTAGCTACACCCAAGGCCAACCCTACGACATCTCCCTCCTGGTGGTTGACGCCAACGGATGCCGCGACACGCTTGTCCAGAGTCTGGACGTGATTACTGCCCTCAATGACGTTTCCGGAAGGCCGGCGAAAGTCTACCCGAACCCCTCTCGCGGACAATTCCAGGTAGAGCTTCAAGACGGGTATTCCGGCTACCGGACGGTGGAGTTGCTGAATCCCCAGGGTAAGACGGTCTTCCTGCAGTCTGAATGGACCGGGACGCGGGTGGACATCAACCTTGAAGGCTATCCCGCGGGCATATACGTCGTACGCATCCGCTCCGGGACAAACGTGGTGAATCAAAAGGTGGTAAAGACTCATTGATTCGGCTCTTTTGGCGAGACTGGAACCCACCTGAATAAAAGTGGCATCCGGGAGGGATTCTTGCTGAAATTCCTCCCTATTTTTGTCGCCGGTTTAACCCTTTCCCATCCGAAATGCCCCGCGACAGAAGTATCCGCTCCGTACTGATCATCGGTAGCGGCCCCATCGTTATTGGCCAGGCCTGCGAATTTGATTATGCCGGTTCCCAAGCCGCCCGCTCTTTGCGGGAAGAGGGCATCGAAGTGGTCCTGATCAACTCCAATCCAGCAACGATCATGACCGACAAGATCAATGCGGATCACGTTTACCTCAAACCACTCGAAAAGAAGTACATCCGGGAAATCCTGGAAAAGCATAACATCGACGCTGTACTTCCCACCATGGGGGGCCAAACTGCTCTCAACCTGTGCATCGACTGCGAAAAGGCAGGGATTTGGCAACACTTTGGTGTGCGTATCATCGGGGTAGACATCCATGCAATTGAGACTACCGAGGACAGGGAAAAGTTCCGGCTGAAAATGAATGAACTCGGCGTTGGGGTCTGCAAAGGCGCTACCGCAACGTCGTTCCTGCAGGGAAAAGAAATAGCCCAGGAAATCGGGTTCCCGCTGGTAATCCGCCCATCGTTTACACTCGGAGGTACCGGCGGCGGATTTGTGGAGAAGCCTGAGGATTTCGATGAAGCACTGAATCGCGGACTCCACGCTTCACCCATTCACGAGGTGCTGGTGGAACAAAGCATCATGGGCTGGAAGGAGTATGAATTGGAGCTGCTGCGCGACGGAAATAGCAACGTCATCATCATTTGCTCCATCGAGAATTTCGACCCGATGGGGATCCATACCGGCGATTCCATCACGGTGGCTCCGGCGATGACGCTGCCCGATACCGTGTATCAGCACATGCGTGACCTGGCGATCCGCATGATGAATGGCATTGGGAAATTTGCCGGCGGATGCAACGTGCAGTTTTCGGTAAACCCCGACAACGACAACGAGATCATCGGAATCGAGATCAACCCCCGCGTATCCCGCTCATCGGCACTCGCTTCGAAGGCTACCGGCTACCCCATTGCCAAAATCGCTGCTAAGCTGGCCATCGGATACAACCTCGATGAATTGAAGAATGCGATCACCGGCACGACCACAGCATACTTTGAACCTGCGCTCGACTACGTGATCGTCAAGATTCCGCGCTGGAACTTTGACAAATTTCACGGTGCGGATCGGCGCATCGGGCTTCAGATGAAATCCGTTGGCGAAGTAATGGGCATTGGCCGCAACTTCCAGGAAGCGCTCCAGAAAGCTTGCCAGTCGCTGGAGATCAGGCGCAACGGCCTCGGGGCTGACGGCAAAGAACTTACGAAACAAGACGACCTGTTGTACAGCCTGGAGCACCCCAGCTGGAACCGCCTCTTCCACGTCTACGATGCCATGAAGCTCGGCATCTCCATGAAGACGATTCAGAAGCTGACGAAAATTGATTCCTGGTTTCTCGAACAGATTTGGGAACTCATTGAGCTGGAAAAGGAGATCGAAAAATACAACCTCGATAGTATTCCAAAAGATCTCCTGCGTAAAGCCAAGGAGAAGGGATACGCTGACCGGCAAATTGCACACCTGCTGCGCTGCCTCGAGAGCGAAGTACACAAGAAGCGACGCTCCCTCGGCATCAACCGCGTTTACAAATTGGTGGATACCTGTGCGGCAGAATTCGAAGCAAAGACGCCGTACTACTACTCCACCTTTGATGCTGAAAATGAGTCCGTTGTTTCAGGCAGGAAGAAGGTCATCATCCTTGGCTCAGGCCCCAACCGCATCGGCCAGGGCATTGAATTTGATTACTCGTGCGTTCATGGGGTCCTCGCCGCCAAGGAGAGTGGTTACGAGACCATCATGATCAACTGTAACCCCGAGACCGTTTCCACAGACTTCGATATTGCCGACAAACTCTACTTCGAACCTGTTTTCTGGGAACATCTTTGGGACATCATTCAGCACGAAAAGCCGGAAGGTGTGATTGTCCAGCTTGGCGGGCAGACCGCCCTCAAGCTTGCCGAAAAATTGCACAAGTACGGCGTCAAGATCATGGGAACCTCGTTTGAGGCGCTCGATCTCGCCGAAGATCGCGGGAGTTTTTCCACACTTCTGAAAGAACTTGGTATTCCGTATCCTGATTTTGGTGTTGCCCGTGATGCCGATGAGGCGCTTGAGGTTTCCAAGACCATTGGCTTCCCCCTGCTGGTTCGCCCGTCGTATGTCCTCGGCGGCCAGAGTATGAAAATCGTTATCAACGAAAAGGAGCTCGAGCATCACATCCTGGATATCTGGAAACACCTGCCGGACAACAAGGTTCTGCTGGATCATTTCCTGGACGGGGCGATCGAAGCCGAAGCCGATGCGATCTGCGACGGCGAAGATGTTTACATCATCGGCATCATGCAGCACATCGAACCTGCCGGAATTCACAGTGGCGACTCCTACGCGGTGTTGCCGCCGTACAACCTGGGTGATTTTGTCATCAAACAGATTGAGAGCCACACCAAGCGGATAGCCCTTGCGTTGAAAACCGTCGGCCTGATCAACATCCAGTTTGCGGTGAAGAACGATAAGGTGTACATCATCGAGGCCAACCCGCGGGCCTCCCGGACAGTCCCCTTCATCTGCAAGGCCTACGATGAACCCTATGTGAATTATGCCACCAAGGTGATGCTCGGGGAAAAGAAACTGAAAGATTTCACCTTCCGGCCGACAAAAAAGGGATACGCAATCAAAGTCCCTGTCTTTTCATTCTCCAAGTTTCCGGACGTTAACAAACAGCTGGGCCCGGAGATGAAGTCGACCGGTGAGGCCATTTATTTCATCGATGACCTCATGGATGACTACTTCCTGAACATCTACGCGGAACGTAACCTCTACTTGAGTCGCTAAGGCCTGCTACTTGATGGCAGTGGATTACTCGCGACGCAAGGAGTTTACCGGGTTGACGATTGCCGCCTTAATGGATTGATAGCTGACGGTGAGCCAGGCAATCGCCAGGGCCACGATACCCGCCACGATAAAGCTGTCCACGCCAATGTCGATCCGATAGGCAAAGCCACTCAGCCAGGAATCCATCAGGTACCAGGCCACAGGAATCGCCAGCACCAGCGCAATCAACACCAGCTTGGTAAAATCCTTGGAGAGCAGGAGCACGACGGCAGGAACGCTGGCTCCCAGCACTTTGCGAATACCAATCTCCTTGGTGCGCTGGCCGGCGGTGAACGCTGACAATCCAAACAACCCGACACAGGCAATCACAATGGCCAGCCCTGAAAACACCCGGAAAACCTGGCTCGACTGCCGCTCCTGGGCATACCCCTGATTCAGGTTGTCCTCCAAAAACTCGTACGTGAAGGGACGATTCGGAACTAGTTCTTTCCAAAGCGCTTCCAGGTTGGCGATAGCTTCCTGGTGCTTTCCTTCCTTGATGCGGACCGCGATGAAGTTGCTACCTGGATTTCTGTTGAAGACCTCCAGGTTGAAGATCACCAGGGGAGTTATCTCATCACGCAACGATTGGAAGTGAAAATTGCTTACCACGCCGACAATGGTGAATACCCTTTCCTTCTGCAGCTCGGCATTTCCGCGAAACAAGTCACTGTTGGTCAGGCGTTGCCCCACCGGGTCCTTGAGGCCGAGTGTCTTCACGGCGGTCTCATTCAGCAGGACATTCAGCGAATCGGAAGTCTCCCTGGAGAACGATCTTCCCTCCTTCATGGAAAACCCGATCGTGGAAGCAAAGTCATCATCAATCAACATGGACTTAACCGTAAGCACCTCGGTTGACCCGGCCGGCTGAAACATTTGGCCAAATACATCGTCACGGTTGCCAACCCGCGCGCTGGTTTTTGCGGCCGAACTGACCTCCGGCATAGCACGCACCTTGTCCAGGAAAGGCTGCGTGTTCCGGTCCAACTGAAAGCCACGATCGATCATCAGCACCGACTCCTTGTTGAACCCCAGGTCCTTGTTCTGCATGAAACTCATCTGCTTGCCTACCAGAAGTGTTGCCACAATCAGAAATACAGAGATCATAAACTGGAACACTACCAGCCCGTTGCGCAGCAACAACCCTGAACTACTCCGGCTAAAGGATCCCTTCATCACCTCGACCGGGTTAAACGATGACAGCACAAATGCGGGGTAGATTCCCGCCAGGGCCCCCACAACCAGGGCAAAGCCGGATAGCGAAAAAATCAAAACGCCATCTATAGCAAACGGCAGGCTCTTCTCCACCAGGGTATTGAAGGCAGGCAGTAGCATGTAGGTGGCCGCCACTGCGATAAATGTGCTGATGACCGACAGGATGATGGATTCGAGCAGGAATTGCGTGATCAGTTGTCCCTTCACCGATCCCATCACCTTGCGCATGCCCACTTCACGGGCGCGGGAAGCTGACCGGGCCGTTGCGAGGTTCATAAAGTTGATGCACGCTATAACCAGGATCAGGGCAGCAATGAGGGAGAGCCCCAGGACGTACCGGCGATTGCCGCTCGGCGTGGTGGTGAACTCCAGGTTGGTAGGATCCAGGTGAATGGATGTCAGCGGTTGCAGGAAATACCGGTAGCCATTTCCCGCTTTGCGGTAATCCTCCCAGCTCTGTCGCAACTCCCGTTCAATCTGCGCGGAAGCGTACTGGTCTACCATCTTCGGAAATTTGGCCTCAAGTGCCTTCGCGTCTGACCCCGGCTTCAGTTTGACATAGAGGTGCGAATTGAAACTGATGTAATTCTCACGGTCGAAAAATTGCGCCGAGTTGAATGACGCCATCATTTCAAAATTCAAATGCGAGTTTACCGGCCATTTTTCAAAGACTCCCGTTACCTTGAACTCACCAAAATTCGACTTGAGGGTTTTGTTCAGGGGCTCTTCCGCTCCAAAGAAACGCTCGGCTACCGCACGGCTAATGACGATCTGGTTTGGAACGGCCAGCGCTGTCGCCGGGTCACCGTTGACCAGCGTCACCGGAAAAAAGGAAAAAAATGTAGAGTCGGCGAAATAGATGTTGTCTTCCTCAAATGTCTTTGCATCCTGCCCCGGCATTTCATAGGTAATGGGCACATCATTAATAGCACCCAACAAGTGAAGCGTGCTCTCCACCTCCGGGAAATCGCGCCGCATGGCGCCCGCGTAACCATCCGGAACGGACGCATAGAAGGTAGAATGATTGGGGTACTTGCGTTCAAGTCCCAGCTTGTAAATCCGGTCGCCTTCCGGCACAAAATCATCGTAGGAAGTTTCATGCCTGACATAGAGCATGATCAACAGGCAGGCCGTGATGCTCACAGCCAATCCCAGCACGTTGATGACGGAGTAGATGCGTTGCTTCACCAGGTTGCGGAAAGCGACACGCAGAAAGTTGGTTAGCATGAGTCTTAAGACGAGTGTTCAGGCCATTAAGTTGAACAGTTCCGGCCCTTTAACAAGGCATGGGCCTGAAATTGGCCGAAAACGGACAAAACGGAGCCATGATCGGGGAATCTTCTACCTTTGAACCTCGTTTTAGCCATTATGTGGAAGCTGATTATCGCCCTGGTCCTGGTGATCTACCTGCTCAACAAGATTTCCATTGTCTTACTGCGGGTATTTGGCCGACCCCAGGCCCCGCCTCCGCCGTTCTCCCGGCGTCCGGAGGGAAACATCCACGTTAACCAAAATGGGAAAGCCTCCGCGAAACGGGGCGACATCAAGGGCGGAGAGTATGTGGACTATGAGGAGGTGAAATAACGCATGCCGATTGTTC
>JAYRXB010000547.1:0-7198 GCA_041917735.1 Cyclobacteriaceae bacterium | reverse complement strand
GAGAGGCGTTGGACTGGTTGCCAATGACAGTAGTTTCTCGCTCAATTTCCAGTTCCGAATCCAGAACCGCGCTTCGTTCAATACGATCGATGAAGGTAACTGGTCGGCAAAAGACTACGAGTTCCGGGTGCGTCGCCTGCGGATGAAGTTCACCGGTTTCGTCATTGATCCCCGGCTGACCTACTACATCCAGCTTTCTTTTTCCCGTGGCGATATGGACTGGCGCGGCCCTGACAACTCCACGGTCAACACCAGCCCGAACGTCGTGCGGGATGCGGTTATCTACTACCAACTGAAACCAAAACTGCGGTTGGGATTTGGTCAAACCAAACTGCCTGGAAATCGCCAGCGGGTTGTTTCTTCCGGCGATTTACAATTTCCCGATCGCTCGATTGTAAATGCGGCTTTCAACATTGACCGTGACTTCGGGTTCTTTGCAACATACGCCGATAGCCACTATAACCTGAAGGGAGCATTGACTTCAGGGGAAGGTCGCAACTCCACCATCTCACTGGGTGGTTTGGCTTATACGGGACGGGTTGAGCTGTTGCCCCTCGGGCGCTTTAAGAACAATGGCGATGAATTTGAAGGCGACCTCGAGCGTGAGCCGTCTCCGAAGGTGGTGTTGGCTGGAACGTATCACTACAACGATCGCGCCGAGCGTCAGGCCGGACAGACCGGCAACGACATCTATGAGATGCGCAGCCTGGTCAGCATGGAAGCCGATATGCTTTGGAAATACAACGGGTGGGCCTGGTATACCGAATGGATGAACCGGAGCACCTCGAACCCGATCACTGTGAGTTCCTCCGACATAACCAAGAACAGGGCGGTTTCCGTAGGGCAGGGCTTTCTCACCCAGTTGAGCTACTTGTTCAAGAATAACTTCGAGATCGCCGGTCGGTATGGACAGACAAAGCCCAATGAGGCACTTTACAACAACCCTTCATTCCCGTCCTACAACGTGAAGGAGCTTGAGCAATTTGAATTGGGTGTCACCAAATACTTGAGGGGTCACCGCGTCAAGATCCAGGGTAGCCTGCAGTACCTGGTGCCTACCGATCTGAACACCCTGTTGCGGCAGCCCGGCTACTATTCGGGAACGTTCCAGTTTGAGTTGGGTATCTAAAGGCTAGAGGTAGTACACAAAACCAAGGCTGACGGAGTTCAGGTAGAGCAGGGACTGGAAAGTCTTTGCCTCGGTTTTGTTTCCTTTGTCGTCTTCGCCCTTCAAAATGGAGTAGCCCAGGATGCCGATGGAGATTTCGGTGCTCAACTTGTCTGTCATGAAGTAACTGAATCCCGGACTGATTCCAAAGCCGAAGCCTTGTGTCGTCAGTTTGATGTTGACCTTTTGGGTACCATCAAATTCATCCGTTGAACTGCTTCCCCGGCTAACGAAAATATTTCCCTGCACGAAGAAATACGTGGCATCGCTGATCAATTTGTAGTAGCGTATGGCGGGGGAAATGATATAGTCCTCCCGGGTGTCTTCAAACACCGTGGAAACGGTACCGGCATTGATGGGTGTAGTCGTTGACGATTGCCGGTAGCCCGCCATCATCAGCAGGCCCCAATGGTCGGAGATCATTTTGCCTCCCGTGATGTTGATGCCGGCGGCAATGACATCCGATTCGGTATTCAGGCCACTGGCCCGCGTTTTTTCCACGGTGCTGGCTGAAAAGCTGAAGTACGATCCCAGCAACACCTTACCCTTCCGAATGGACAACTCTTCCACGGGCTCATCCGTGGTGTCTTGAGCAAAGCAGGCCAGGGGAATGAATAATGCAAGAACGGGGAGAAGCCGGACAATGGGGGTACGCATGGCAAAAGTGTTTTCCTAAAGTAGTGCTTTTAACCCGAATGCCTAGGTTTTGCTCAACGCACGCAGCCGCTGCAGCAGCGTGGGATGGGAATAGTGAAAGAAAACATAGGCAGGATGAGGATACAAGTTGCTCAGGGTATCCACCGACAACTTCTTGAGTGCCGATGCCAGGGCCGGCGCACTGTATGTTTCACGGGCAAAGGCATCTGCTTCGTATTCATTTCTCCGGCTATAGAGACTCATCAATAGCCCGGTAACACCACTGATGGGGGAGAATAGGATTCCGAATGCAAGAAGGTTAAGGTGAAAAGCATGTTGGCTCCCACCCAGGGCGGCAGACAACTCGGTGCTAAACGCCATACGGGACAGAATAAACAGGGTGAAGAAGACTTGGATCAGGCTCAGGACATAGCCGAATACAATGTGCCGCTTTTTGAAGTGACCGACCTCATGCGCCAGCACGGCCACCAATTCTTCCGTGGTATGGTTGCTGATCAGGGTATCGTACAACACGATCTTCTTTTTTCGTCCAATGCCTGAAAAAAATGCGTTGGCCTTTTTTGAGCGCTTGGAGCCGTCCATAACAAAGATGTTGTCCAACGGAAAACCCACCTTTCGGGCAAACACCTCGATAGCCGATTTCAGCTCGCCATCGGGAAGTGGCGTGAGCCGGTTGAACATAGGCAGGATAAGGGAAGTGTAGAATACGTTGATGAACAGGATGAACGCAGCGGCGATAAGCCCGAACCAAACCCAGAAGCCGGGGCCGATTCGCTCCATGAGGTAGATCAGTGCCGACAGCAAAGCACTACCAATGATGGCACCAAGGAGGTATCCCTTGAGTTTGTCGGTAATGAAGGTTTTCGGCGTAGTCTTGTTGAACCCATATCGTTCTTCGATGACAAACGTGGCATACCACTGGAAGGGCAAGGTGAGCAGATCAGAGAGGAGGGCCAGGATACCGAAAAAGCAAAGGGCAAGCACAATGGCGTTATCACCGAGTGGCCGAAGCAGGCCATCTACGTAACCAAAGGCGCCACTCCAAAGCATGGCTACCGAAACCAACACACCAAGGCCTGACGTAAGCTGGTCAAAGCGCGTCAGATCCCGGTGGTAGTCCAGTGACTTGTGGTACTTCTCCCGATCATAAAAGGCAGCAATCTCATCCGGGATGTCGCGACGCTGTGCCCGCAGGTTGAGCCACTCCAGAAAAGTATTGAACGCATAGCCGACGACGGTAATGCCTATAAGAATATAGAGGATTTGATCAGCGGTCATAGGAGGTTGTGACGAATAGCTTCAGGCAGTTACCCTGCACAGCAACTAACGAGCATCCAATTCAGCAGATGCGTAAGCAAATCCCGCCCACTCGGACGACTCAAGCACCTTTCCGTAAAGCGTACGTGCGCGGGTGGTGTCGCCCTGGTAGAGGTAATAGTTGGCGAGGCCGTAGAGTTTGGTCAACTCCGTAAGAGACATATCCTTTACGGCAGCATTTTCATCCACGAGTTCACCGGGCTTGATAACGTTGTTGAACAACAGCAAGCGGCGGTAGTATGGATAGTCCTTATTCTCAATGTTGAAATCGGCCGTAAACGGTTTGGCCACGGCCGCGGCGCGTTCCTTGTTGCCGGCACGCATCGCACAATTGTACAGCCAGTCGCTGGCCCCGGCCTTGTCACCTCCGCTGTAGGCCGTAGCCAGGCTCTTTTCAAAGGCTTCTGCTCCGCTGACGTAGTCGCGTTTAAGAAAATGATAGACGCCAATGTGGTACCAGATCTGATGTTGATAGGATGCGCCTGGCTTACCTGAAGCGTCGGTCTCATAGACCGGTGGTTCCTGGGGGATCAGTTGCGCAGCCTTCGACAAGTCGGCTATGGCAGGTTCCAGTTGACGGAGATTGATGTAGCGATGCCCCCGGTGGCGAAGTAAGCGGTAGGAGTCGGGGTATTTCGTCAGGCCTTCCGTATATGCCTCGACAGCGCGCCGAAACTGACCAATACCCGAAAGCGACCGACCGATGGCGATGTAGTCTTCTTCGGTAAGGTCCGCTTTGGCCCGGATGGCCGCCACCAGGCTGTCACTTTTGGCTGCGGATACCGAGTCCGGAACGCGGGCCATGAGTGGCTCACCGGAAAACGACAAGGCCTCGGGCTCGGGTGCTGCTTCGGGTTTTTCGGATTCGTTACGGGGACCGCTGCAGGCAGCCAGGAGTGTGAAGAGGAAGATAACCAGGTATCGCATAGCAGGTGGATTTGATGACAACTATTGGAGAAGGCGTTTCAATGCCTCCTGGGTGCGGGCGATGGGGAATGCACGGAGTTCCTTCTCCATCATGCGCGCAATGTCGTCGTTGCAGAGGTTGCCGATGCTTCCCTCGTGGGTGTGATGGACCGATCGTTCCGGCGTGAACTTGCCTTGCTCAATGTCCTGACCCACTTTCTTGTAGGCATCCCGGAAAGGCACACCCTGCAACACCAGCTTGTTCACCTCCTCGACACTGAACAGGTATTTGTACTTGTCATCGTGAAGCAGGTTTTCCCTGACGGTCATTTTCGAGAGCATCAGGCGCGTCATGGAGAGGCATTCGCCCAGGGAATGGAATGCGGGAAAGAGTTTTTCCTTCAGCAGTTGCAGTTCGCGGTGATAACCGGAAGGGAGGTTGGCCGTAAGCAAAGTGATATCGCCGGCGATGGCCTGGATGGTGTTGCAGCGTCCGCGAATGATTTCAAACACATCCGGATTTTTCTTGTGCGGCATGATGCTTGACCCGGTAGTCAGTTCATCCGGGAAGCTGACAAATCCAAAATTCTGATTGAGGTACAGGCAGGCGTCCATCGCCAGTTTGGCTAAGGTGCCGGCGACGTTGCCGAGCGCCGCGGCCACGATCTTTTCCGTTTTGCCACGCCCCATTTGCGCATACACAACGTTGAAATTCAGGTCCTCGAAGCCGAGGAGTTCCGTGGTCATCCGGCGGTTGAGCGGGAACGAGGAACCGTAACCTGCGCCGCTGCCCAGGGGGTTTTTATTTACAACACGGTAGGCAGCCTGCAAAGTCACCACATCATCCACCAGGCTCTCCGCATAGGCGGCAAACCATAGTCCAAAGGACGAAGGCATGGCCAATTGAAGGTGCGTGTAGCCGGGAAAGAGGGTGGCTTTATGTTTTTCACTCTGTGTAATGAGCAGGTCAAAGAGTGCTTTGATCTCGATAAGCAAGTCCTCCAGTTCCTGGCGGAGAAAAAGTTTTGTGTCGAGCAGGACCTGGTCGTTGCGCGACCGTCCGCTGTGAATTTTCTTCCCGGCGTCACCCAGTGTCCGCGTAAGCTGGAGTTCCACCTGGGAGTGCACGTCTTCAACGCCGGCCTCCAGGACAAACTTACCCAGGAGGATGTCGTTGTGGATCTTTTTGAGTTCCCCCGACAGCGACCGGTGTTCGGCCTCCGTAAGCAAGCCAATAGACGTCAGCATCCGGATGTGTGCCAGGGAGCCCAGCACATCAAAGCGGGCGAGGTATCGGTCCCACGTCAGGTCGTCGCCGGTGGTAAACGCGGAAACTTCAGCAAGGGCGTCGGAGGTTTTGGTCCACAGTTTCATGGTGCGGGGCTAGGGGCTGGGTGCTGGGTTCTGGGTACTGGGTTCTTGGCCTATTGGCTTTGTGCAATTTACATGATTGATGAAGAACTGATTTCCGGGCGCCGAGTTCCTAGTTCCTAGTACCCAGAGCCAAGTGCCTAGGGCCTAGTGCCCAGCGCCGAGCACCTGGATGAGTTCCACGTACCCCCTGATCCCATTGGCAATCTCCTCTACTAAGATATACTCATTCGCACTGTGGGACCTTCCGGAGTCACCGGGTCCCATTTTGATGGAAGGTACCGGAATCAATGCACGGTCTGATGTCGTCGGTGAGCCATAGCAGTTCTTTCCCAGTTTTCGGGCTGCCACCACCAACGGGTGACTGTCTTGAATCCCGGATGGACGGAGCCTAAGGGATCGGGGAGTCACCTGCGAACGGACATGCTGGCGGATGATGGCCAGCACTTCTTCCAGGGTGTAGGCATCGGTGACGCGAACATCAACGGCGAATCGGCATTCAGCCGGGACCTGGTTATGTGCCTGGCCCGCCTGAATTACGGTCACCGACATCTTAATGTCTCCCAGGGTAGGTGAGGTCTTCGGGAATCGGAACGTACGAAACCAGTCGATATCCTGCAGGGCATTGTAGATTGCGTTCTCGCCTTCTTCCCGCGCCGCGTGCCCGGCTTTCCCGGCTGCTACGCAATCAAGCACCATCAGTCCTTTCTCGGAAACAGCAACTTCCATTTTGGTGGGTTCACCCACTATCGCACAATCGATCGTTGGCAACAAGGGCCACAGGCTTTCAATTCCGTTGGCGCCCGAGATCTCTTCCTCCACCGTGATTGCCAGCACCAGGTTATGCGACAGGCTGGGTTGATCATGCAGTTGGAGGAATGCCGCGATAAGTCCAACAACAGGACCGCCAGCATCATTGCTGCCGAGGCCAAACAGTTTTCCTCCTTCCACCGCAGGTTCAAACGGGTCGCGCGTGTAGCCCGTGTTGGGCTTCACCGTGTCGTGGTGGGAGTTCAGCAGGAGGGTGGGTTTGGCAGGGTCCTGGATTTTGCCCAACGCCCATACATTATTGCCTTTCCGTTGAGGAGTTACACCACGGACGGCAAGGAAGTCCACGAGTATGGCGGCGGTTTTGTCTTCCTCGCGGCTAAACGATGGCGTGCGGATGAGCTGCTTCAGCAACTCGACGGCATCGTGAAACGCTTGATCCGCAGTCATCGTGGCGTTGCTTACAGGGTGATGAGTGTTCCTTCCGTATCGACCCGGGTGTTCCGGATGAGATCCGAAGCTTGGCCGATCAATACCTCTTTCACACCAGCGTGAATGGCCGAGAAGGCGTTTTCCAGCTTGGGTAAGATGCCATCGGAAAAAGCACCTTCGCTCAGCAGCCGCTTGTATTCGGCCTCGTTGAGGTTTCGTATGACGGCATTCTCATCGTTTACGTCGCGCAAAACACCTTTCTTCTCGAAGCAGAATACCAGGCGAACGTCGAAGTGCTTGCTCAGGGAGATGGCCAGCACCGATGCGATGGTGTCTGCATTGGTGTTGAGCATCATGCCGTCGGCGTAGGTCAGCGGCGCGAAGACGGGCACTACGTTTTGCTTGAGGAGGAAATAGAGCAGCGTTGAATTGACGCTGTCGGCGGTGATATCACCTACATAGCCGAAGTCGATGTCCTTGACCGGGCGCTTCACGGCCTTGATCATGTTGCCATCGGCACCGGTCACCCCCAGGGCGTTGCAGCCCCATTGCTGGAGGTGTGCCACAATCTGCTTGTTG
>JAYRXB010000546.1:0-10047 GCA_041917735.1 Cyclobacteriaceae bacterium | reverse complement strand
ATTTCGCGGGTAACCTGGAAACCGCTTTCAATAGCGGCTCCTGCTTTGCGCACGAGGGTGTCGATAAGGTGCTTGTACAGCTGGTTGGTGCCCGGGTCGTTGAACTGGGACGCGATGGTGCCGAACACGGGCATGTCGTCCACCTTTTTGTCCCAGAGCTGGTGGTTGCGCTGGTATTGTTTCTTGACATCGCGCAAGGCGTCGAGCGCGCCACGCTTGTCGAACTTGTTCAGGGCAATTACATCGGCGAAGTCGAGCATGTCAATCTTCTCGAGCTGGGTGGCGGCCCCGTATTCGGGCGTCATCACGTACAGCGAAACATCGCTGTGGTCGAGAATTTCGGTGTCGCTCTGGCCGATGCCGGAGGTCTCCAGGATGATGAGGTCGAAACGGGCGGCCTTGAGAATCTGGATGGCTTCCTTCACGTAGGCAGACAACGCGAGGTTGGATTGTCGTGTCGCCAGTGAGCGCATGAAGACCCTGGGCGTGTTGATGGCGTTCATCCGGATGCGGTCGCCAAGCAACGCGCCACCGGTTTTGCGCTTCGAGGGGTCTACGGAAATCAATCCGATCGTACGGTCTTTCTGGTCGAACAGAAACCGGCGGACGATTTCGTCGACCATGGACGATTTACCGGCACCACCCGTTCCTGTGATTCCCAATACGGGCACACGGGCCTGTGCCGCCTGCTGCTGGATGGCTTCGACGATTTTCGTGTGCTTGTCAGCGTAGTTTTCCGCGGCGGAGATCAGCCGTGCAATGGCGAGCGGATCCTTCCGGTTCAGTCGATCCAGTTCATCGGTGAGGGTTTCTCCGACCGGGTAGTCGCTTTTCTGCACCAGGTCGTTGATCATACCCTGCAACCCCATGGCGCGGCCATCGTCGGGAGAGTAGATCTTGGTGATGCCGTAAGCTTCGAGTTCCTTGATTTCCTCGGGAAGGATTACGCCACCCCCTCCGCCAAAGATTTTGATGTGACCCGCGCCTTTTTCCTGCAACAGGTCGTACATGTACTTGAAGTATTCGACGTGACCACCCTGGTAGCTGGTCATGGCAATGGCCTGTGCGTCTTCCTGGACGGCGGTGTTAACCACCTCTTCCACGGAGCGGTCGTGTCCCAGGTGAATGACTTCGCACCCGGTAGCCTGGATGATCCGCCGCATGATGTTGATGGCAGCGTCGTGGCCGTCGAAGAGACTGGCAGCCGTGACGATGCGTACCTTGTTTTTGGGCGTATAGGGGGCGGGGGCCTGGTGGCCGGCGAGGCTCTTCGTTACTTTCATGGGCGGGCTTGCGGTAGGCTGTTCCATTGACAGCAAAAATACTCAGAAGTAGGTGAGCTAACCTATTTTGAGAAGTGCTGAAAACCCATGAAACCCTGGCGCCACAAACTGGCCAGGGGAATGGATTGCTTAGTTCATGCCTGAAACTGGCACTTTCCGGTTGAGCAGGTCGCGCGTCCCTCCCGATTTACCGTACAAGAACACTGGTCGGTACCCGCTGGTTGCCGGTTATCATCACTAGTACGTACATTCCGGGGGCAAGTTTTTGAGACATAACCCAGGTATGATCAAGCGCGGCGCCTTCGCTTCGGATCTCTGTTTCGGCAACAATCCTTCCGGAAACATCAATTAACTGCAGGTAGGCAACGGGCTGCAAGGGGAGGTAGAGTCGCAGGTTCAGTTGATCACCGGGTGAAGGATTGGGGAATACAGTGAGCCGGGCCAGTGCCTGGAGGTCGCTGAAATTGACCCTGACAATGGGAGAAAAGCTGAACGCGCCATCGGTATCAACTTGCTTCAGTCGGTAGTAATTATCTCCACTGGAGGGAGACTGATCAATGAATGTATAGTTATGGGGTGAAACGGATGTTCCGGCACCGGCTAGTTGCCCGATTTTCATGAATTTTTCGCCGCCGGTCATGCGCTGAATCTCGAAGTAGTCATTGTTGATTTCGCTGGCTGTCTTCCATTGAAGCACGACTTCACTGCCCTTTCGTTCGGCGCTGAAATCAACCAGTTCGATCGGTAAGGTATTTAGACCACCAAATTTGTTGGCCAGCGAGAACAAGGAGAAGGAGTCGAAATCAGCGGAACTGGCGGCCATACTGATGTTGCCGGCTGGTGAGCCGGACGCCGTTCCTCCAATGTCAAACCACGTGTTTGGCGTAGCTGATTTGGTCTTGACCATGGTTAGATTTCCTGGGTCAGATACATAATCGGCTGCCACATAATACATGGTCAAGCGTGGCGCATTGGCTCCGGTGGAGGTTAGTAAACTATTGTCGGTAACGCCGGGGGTCGACGTGAGTTCTCTGCGCAAATCAAGATATCGAATGTCAGAGACTTTGTCGGTGGTAGGAGCCAGGGTGAATCCCAGGTCAACGGCAGACGATGCGATCATTTCACCGATGTAGGTGAATGAGGTGGCGTTGGTGTGGCGTACGATCAGGGAGGCGGCACCATATGTGCCTGATTTGCCAATCGGGAAGTTGAGGGTTGTGTTTGTATTGGCAATGGCCATATTGTACCGAAGCGGACCGTCGACAAAGCTACTCGCACTGCCAACCGTTGTTGTTGCGCTGCTGGAAAGGGTAATGGAATTCACCGATGATGATGCCAGTATACCCGCGGTAGGCGTTAGTTGGGTGCTGATGGTAATCGGAACCGCCAGCACTACCTGAGGTACGGACAATGACGTGTTGTTCAGGGTGAGCCTGCTAAAGATTGTAGAAACCGCGCCGCCAATGGTTTGCGTGCCTGAAGTTCCGGTCAGGGTGACGGTATTGGCTCCCGGAGTGAATGTGCCGCCATTTCGAGTCCAGTTTCCGGCAACGAAAGTGTTGGTTCCGGCAGTGTAGGTGCCTGCAGTCAGGACGACATCACCCCCGATGGTGACGGTGGCGGGTGCGGCGAAGTTCCCCAGTGTCTGTGTAAAGTCGACGCAGGTAATGCCGGTCGTGCTGCCGCCGGTGTTGACCTGGCTACCTGCAGTTTTATTGAGCACGATATCATTGAACACCTGGGTTACGGTTGTGCCGTTGATGGTTTGAGTCCCTGAGCCATCAAAAACGACCGTTCCCGAGCCCGGGGTAAACGTGGCGGCTGCAGCCTTTGACCATGAACTGCCGGCATTCAAGGTTGTAGGCGCGACTAATGTGCCATTGTTCAGAGCGATGTTTCCATTCACGTCGACAAGGGTTCCGCCCGTGACGGTACCATTATTGATGGTAAATGTACCGGCTACAGTGACAGTGGATGGGTAGGTGATGTTGCCTTGAGTGTTGGTATAGTTGTTTGCTACGGCGAGCGTGGAAGTGAGGCCGCTCGTGTTGAGCAACGTTCCGGCAGTTTTATTGACCGTGAGGTTGAAGAAGTTTTCCGTGGTAAAGGAAGTGCTGGATATGGTTTGGGACCCGGTTCCATTGAACACCACGGTACCGCTTCCCGGGGTGAATGTGCCGGCGTCATGAACGAAGTTTCCACCCACATTCAATGTAGCGGGAGGTGTAAAGTCGCCCTGGAGTTGCTGAAAGTTGTTCTGTATAGTCAGTGTGGTTGGGTTCGCCCCCGTGTTGAGCAAAGTGCCTGCTGTCTTGTTCACGGTCACGTTGAAGAACGTTTCTGTGGCCTGATTCGATATTTGTTGCGCGCCTGTTCCGGTAAAGGATACGGTTGCTGATCCGGGTGTATAGGTTCCTCCATTGTGGACCCAGTTCCCTTTGAGGTCTATGGTGCCAGTGCCACCGGCAAATGTTCCGGCCGTGATGGTAATGTTTCCGACCACATTGAATGCCGTGGGTGCCGTGAATGTTCCAGCGGTGTTGGTAAAATTGTTTCCAACGTTCACTGTCGTAAGTGTTCCGGTCACGGTCAGGTTTCCACCCGATTTGTTGACCGTGAGGTTATAGAAAGATTCGGCCGTCAGGCTCGTGCTGGTCAAAACCTGGACAGCGCCGGCATTGAAGACCACCGTACCCAGGCCCGGGGTAAAGGTTCCGGCATCGTGTGTCCAGTTGCCGCCCACGTTGGTGGTGGTGGGCGCCGTCACGTTTCCTGCAGTTTGGGTATAGTTATTCGTAATCGTAAGTGTATTGATTGTGCCACTAGTGCTGAGTGTTGTGCCCGGGGTTTTGTTTACCGTAACCCTAAAAAATGTTTCGGACGTTAGAATGCTGCTGGTGATTACCTGATCAATGGTTCCGTTGAAAAGAACCGTGCCACTGTTTGGAGTAAAGGTTCCGGCCTCGTGTGTCCAATCTCCACCAACCTGCGTTGTGCCATTGGCAATCGGTGTGAAGTTTCCCTGGGTCTGGGTAAAGTCATTCTGGATGATAATCGTTGCCGTGCTTCCGCCGCCGCTCAGGGTAGTGGCAACCGTCTTGTTGATGGTTAAATCAAAGAAGGTCTGCGAAGTGGCGGTTCCATTGATGGCCTGGGCACCCGTGCCCGTGAGTAACAGGTTGCTGCTTGCGGGAGAGAAGGTAGCGCCGTTGTTTGTCCAATTGCCCTTGAGGTCGATCAGTGAACCTGCTGTGATGGAACCTGCCGTCAGGGTTGCATTTCCTGCAATGGTAACGGTAGCGGGAAATGAAGTGGTGCCGGCTGTATGGGTAAAATTGACGGCGATGGCCAACGTGTTTAGCGCACCGGCTGAGGTTAACGTTCCGCCGGCTTTGTTAACAACGAAGTTGTTGAATGATTCCGTAGCAAACGTGCTGCTGATGACCTGGGGCCCTGTACCATTGAATGTAATGGTTGTTCCCGGAGTATAGGTACCTGCGGTATGAGTCCAGTTTCCACCCACATTGAGGTTGGCCGGCGGGGTGAAATTACCTTCAGTTTGCGTGAAATTATTCTGGACCACAATGGTCGTTGGGTTGGCGGCGGTGTTGAGAAGGGTGCCAACCGTCTTATTTATGGTAAAGTTGTAAAACGTCTCGGTGGCCTGGTTGCTGATCTGTTGGGCTCCCGCTCCGGTAAACGAAAGTGTGCTGGTCCCCGCTGTAAACGTTCCCCCGTTGTGCGCCCAGTTGCCCTTCAGGTCGATCAAATTGCCGGCAGTCAAAGTTCCGGCTGTCAGGGTCAGGTTGCCAGTCACATTCAAGGTTGCGGGTGGTGTGAAGTTCCCCTGGGTATTCAGGTAGTTATTGCCGACGTTGAGGGTCGTGATGGTTCCGCTGGTGTTTAGCAATGTACCTGCAGTTTTGTTAACCGTCAGGTTGTAAAACGACTCAGAAGCAAGTGCACTACTGGATATGGTTTGTGCACCGGTTCCGTTGAAGGTAACTGTCCCGGTGCCAGGAGAGAACACCCCTGCATCGTGTGTCCAGTTGCCGCCCACTGTAAAGCTTGCTGGCGGAGTGAAATCGCCCTGGGTTTGGGTAAAGTTGTTAGTGGAGGTCAATGCAGTAATGGTGCCACCTGCACTCAGTACGGTCGCGGAGGATTTGGTGATGGACAGGCGATAGAATGTTTCGGAAGCCAGGGAGGCACTGCTAATCACCTGGCTGCCATTGCCGACAAAGTTCACAGTGGCCGTGCTGGGGGTAAACGTGCCGGCCTCGTGTGTCCAATCGCCGGATACGTTCATTGTGCCTCCGGCAATCAGGGTGAAGTTGCCTGTATTCTGGGTGTAGGTTTTTACCGACAAGGAAGTGATGCTTCCGGTCAGGCTCAGCGTGGTGCCTGCGGTCTTCGACACCGTCAGGTTATTAAAGGTTTGCGATGTCGCGGTGCCTGTTATCGCTTGACCCGCCGTGCCGCTAAACGTTACAGTCCCCGTCCCGCCGTTGAATGTTCCGCCATTGTTGGTCCAGTTTCCGTTCACACCCAGGTTGACCACATGGCCGTTGAGCGTACCGGTGAGGGTAACGTTGTTGAACGTTGTTATTGAGCCGCCGAATATGCTGGTGGTTCCGCTGAAGAAGGTTGTATTGGTGCCGGCCGTGAAAGTCCCGTCATTGACGAAATCGCCATTCTGGGTTAGGTTGAAGTTTTGGCAGTTGAGCGCTGCTCCGCTGCCGATGGTGGTAGTGTTGGATACCGTTAGGGCCTGCGTGAGCAATACCGTTGGGGTGTTGGTAGTATTGATGGCCAAATTGTAGATGGGTGAGGCCGTCGTGACCTTCATCGTATTGGTGGCAGGGGTTAAGGCATCACCAAATTGAATGGTTCCGCCGGTGAACGAGTAGTTGGAGGCATTCAGGTTGGTATACCCAAGGTTCCCGGATCCGCCGCCGCCGGACTGCCGGATAATGATGGTCCCGTTGCTCATGATGAACTTGGAGCCCACCACATCAATGGTAAACGGGCCCGCCGCAGAAGTGCCGGCGGGAGGAGCGGAATCTGTCGAGCCCATGGTGTTCAGAATCAGGGTTCCTCCCGTCATGGTAAAGTTCGTAATGGATATGTAGCTAGGCCTTGTTAGCCGGCCGGCGACTTCCACCAGGCCACCATTGATGATGATGTCGGAGCCATTGGAAATCAGATTTTCATCTGCGGCGTCGCCGATGCGAACGGTTCCCGCGTTTACCGTCAGGTCGCCCTGAAAGTTCATGGAGGAAAGAAAGTTAAGCACGGAAGAAGCGCTGTTCATGATGATCCCCGTGGAGTTTGCGATTGTGCCGGTGGTTGAATAAATGTTCAAGGTGACGGCGGACGGCACGGAAAAGCGAAAAGTTCCATTTTGGAGAACGAGAAAATCGGTTGGGGCGGTGAATGAGCTACACGTAAATTCTACCACGTTGGCAGACGATGTTCCGTTGTTCAGGGTTATCAGGTTGAAGCTGGTCGTGGCGCCCGTCCCGCTCACAGTTTGGTTGCCGTTCTTCGTGAAGTTGACGTTGGTGGTGCTTCCTCCACCGGGGTTAAGGTTTAGGGTACCTTGGTTGGCAATGTTTCCCTGGATATTGATGGCATGCGTCGATGCTGATCCTGACGTGACGGTTCCGCCCGCGGCAATGGAGAGGTCACCAATCAGGGTTAATGTCCGGGAAGTGGCATTGTCGCCGATGGCCAGTGTTCCATTTACGGTCAGGTTTGTTATCGATACGTTACCGTTTACGGTGACCGTATGGCCAGCCACGATCTGGGCATTGTCTCCCGCAGTTGGCACAAAGCCGCCTACCCATGTGCTGCCGGTATTCCAGGGGCCTGTCTGGGCGGACACAAAGGTAGCCCCCGGGAGTGTGGCTTGAGAGCCGGATAGTGCGGTGCTGAGCGCGCCTTCGGTTACCGCGTACACCCGCCAGAAGTAAAGGGACCCAAACAAGTTGTTGAAGGTAGCCGACGTGGAGTTGGCTGCTACTTGACGGGCAAAGGTGTAGTTTACCCCGTCGGTTGAAGAATAGATAACATATCCGAGTTCATTGCTGGCCCAATCTGTCCAGTTCAATGTCATATCGGTATTGGTGACGCCACTGAACGTAAGGCTCCCGGAAGGGTTGGCGGGAGAAGCAGGTGTAAACGACAGCAGTGTGTTTGAATTCGGAATCGTGGTGAGATTATTTTTGATTGCGTTACTGAAAGTCGTGGTGTTCTCTGCTTGTTGTACCAGCAGCTGTGCTGTTGTGGGCGTAGTGCTCATCGTCGAGCCATTGATGCCGAGTGCGTAATTGGTGGTAGTTGAGCCGCCTCCGCTGCCGGTCATGCTTCCGTAGACAAACTCAATTCGGCCGGAAGACTCATAGAGTTTGACCTGAAAGTTGAAGGCTGCTATCCCTGCCGCAAAATCGTCGAAGTTGATGTACTCAACGGTGAAGACACGGTTAGGGGCCGATCCTGTTGTCTGATACTTTATACTGTTGGCCAGGGCAGCTGTACCGCCGCTGACCCACAGATCGGTGTACATCGGCGCGAGCGCAATGTAGGTACCGGAATAGCTGGTCGGGGGCGTTGCGGCACAACCGCTGGTGGAGAAGGCAATAGGGCTTTGTCGGTAGGCTATAGCGCCTCCACACGAAACGACGCCTGCGCCACTCCCTGCATTGCCATCATAAATGGCGCCCGAAAAATCAATGAACCCGTTGGTTGAAATATTTACTTGTGTGTAGCGGACGCCCATGTACCAGAAATCAAACCCGATGTTGATCGGGTTGCTCCGGTTATCGTCGTTCTGATTGGCAACGTTGTTTCGCCAGAAGGCAACACTATTGCCCGTAGAAGAAATGGTGGTGTATGTTATCCCGGTGGATTGTCCTACGGTATAGTTGGCCACCGACTGTGCCAAGGATGTAAAGACAACCAAGGAAAAAAAGGCGGCTACTAGCAGGGAGGAAAGGTAACGGTTCATGGAAGTAAAGCGTCAGCGTAGTGAAGGCAAATATCGCCAATACTGCACTATTTTGCCTCCCTTTCAGGTTAACTTTTAACCCTGGGTTTCCAAAATCGACCACACCTCAAGTGCCCACGGCCAAGGTCCGTATTTGCTGCCTTCCGACCTTTTTTTGAAGGTTCCAGAATTCCTTGCCGTAGCTGACAAGGATCTCTTCCCCTTTCCGGATATTCCGTGTCGCTTCGATAAATACCCGGATTCCGTAAATCAGGTACTCGGCGTTGTTGCGCAGGCCGGGGACCCGGGAGAGGCCCATGGCGTCGTTGGCGTACCGGCCTTTGCCGCTGCGCTTGGGTTGTGCATCGATGGCCGTGGTGCGGCTGAGGCGGAGGAGGTAACCGTTATGGCCGTCGAGGTGCTTGACGTCTTTCCATTTTTTTCTCCGCCCGGCGTATTCCACAATCCGCCCACCTTTGGGGATATCGACACGGGTGAACAATCCCATACCCGCACCGGGGAGTTGGGAGGGTTTGATTGTCAGGTTTCGGGTTTTCGTCATGTCGAAACTAGGAAGGTTTCCGCCGCTTCAGTTGAAATACGTTGCCTTCCGGATCCAACCCATCGCAGAACCAATAGTCCCAGCCGGGAAAAGACTGCACATCGTGCAATCGTACACCTTGCTGCGTCAGGCGCTTATGCACGTGGTGGATGTCCTCGTCAATTTCAAAAACAATCTTGGTGTTGCTTTCACCGGAAGTGCCTCCGTCGCGGTAGGGGATGCCAGCCCGGTGAAGGCCGAGGTGTGCCGACCCCGCCCGGAGCAGTCGCCACTCGTCAGCGTGTTGCTCTACCACCTTTAACTGAAAGTTTTGCACATAAAAGTTCTCCAGCTTTTGGATGTCATGAACAAACAGAATGACGGTGTCGAGTGTGGCAGTCATAGTACTGCGAATATAGGGTTTGGAAGCACACCTGGCTCATTTCTAAAATTCGCTAACTTACCCGGGTAACCATCCTTCACAATGACTACCCGCCGCAAAGCCATCCAATCTATTACCCTCGGTGCACTGGCGCTGAGTGCATTGAAATCAAATGACTTGTCCGCCGCACCGCCCATGCCGGTGGCAGATGATCCTGCCTTCTGGGCGAAAGTCCGCGACCAGTTCATGCTGGCCAAAGACAAAGTCTTTTTCAATCCCGGCACGGTAGGGGCGATGCCGAAAATGGTGTACGACCGTATGGTGGAGCACCTCCGGTATATCGGCACGGATGTGGCCGACTGGGCGTATAAGGACGACAACAAGGAGGAGTTCATCAGCGGGTACAACAACCTGATGACGATCCGCACCAAGGTGGCGGGGCTGATCAATGCTACGGTCGCCGAGATCGCGATGACCGACAATGTCACTAATGGGATGAGCTACATCGCCAATGGCATTACCCTCCAGCCGGGCGATGAAATCATCACTACCGACCAGGAGCATGGCGGAGGCCTAGGCGGTTGGCAGATGAAGGAGAAGCGGTACGGCGTAGTGCTGAAGTTGGTGCCGGTTCCCAAGCCGATGAAGGACCCGCAGGAAGTGTATGACATACTGGTGAAGGCCATGACGCCAAAGACCAAAGTGTTGATGGTGTCACACATGATCACCGGCAGCGGGGGCATTCTTCCCGTGAAGGAACTTTGTGCAGAGGCATCACGTCGGGGCATCTTCACGGTGCTGGATGGGGCGCAGACCATCGGTCAGATCAAGATCGACGTAAAGGACATCGGCT
>JAYRXB010000545.1:0-3274 GCA_041917735.1 Cyclobacteriaceae bacterium | reverse complement strand
ATTCGGGACCTGGTACCAGGAAGATTCCCTGCAAGTGATCCTCCCGCAGCCAATATGGATCGGAATAGCCTGAGGCCGGATCGATGGTCTTCTTCGAACGGAACAGCACCAGCTTGTTGTCCGGCAAATCCAGGTTCATGGAAGAATCCATGGCCAGTTTCTCACTCTTGACAGCCAGCAACTTGACGGCCACCGGCGACCGGTTCACCAGTTCAAAGCTGTTGGTCACCAGTTCCCCCGGCGACATCCAGGGCTGGTTGACCGTCACTTCGGCAAACAGGCCCAGGCAATCCTGGATCAACTGGTTGACTTCACCCAGCTTGCGTTCACGCCACACGGAAGGCGTCAGCGTCTCGATCTGCTTCCGGATACGGAGAAGTTGAGGCACAACGGTGTGCGGCTTCTCCGGGTTAAACTCTTTCAGCGCCTGGTTGATCAACGGCTGTACTTTATCGCCGCCGGCCAGTCTGGACCACGTGGTGTTTACTCCGTCAAAAAGATCTTTGTCCGCCTTCTCTCCCTTCAGGTAAAGAAAATACTCCGGCGAGTCGCCACGCCGGCCGGAGGAACCAAACCCCTGGCTCTTGTGCTGCGAACGGCTCTCCGCGGCAATCTCTGAATAACTTTTGCCCAGCAATGTATTGTAGGTACCCATGTTGACCACCACCACGCCGGGTGTGTTCTCGTTGACGGTATTGTCAAAAAATCTTCCGGTATTGAGGTACACCCGCCTGGGCTGCCAGGTGCCGAATCGCATGACTTGGTCAAGTTGATAATCCTGTTTTCCCGCCAAGTCGAAGGCCTCCAATGCAAGGACCGCAGACCCCGTATGGTGGCCATGCCCGGCACGTTCATCCGGAGGGAATCGCGTGAGAATTATGTCCGGTTGAAATTGGCGAATGACCTGGACCACATCGCTGAGGATCTCGTCTTTGCCCCAGATGGCGAAAGCTTCCTTCACGTTCTTGGAAAACCCAAAGTCGTTGGCCCGGGTGAAGAACTGTTGTCCGCCGTCGAGCCGGCGGGCCGCCAGGAGTTCCTGTGTACGGATCAGGCCCAATTGATCACGAAGCTCCGGGCCGATCAGGTTTTGGCCGCCATCGCCGCGGGTCATGGACAAATAGGCTGCAGCGGCAAGGCGATCGTTGCCCAGCCAGGTTATGGCACGTGTGTTCTCATCATCCGGGTGGGCAGCCACATACAGGGCCGAAGCCAATACATTCAGTTTCTTGAGCTTTAACTGGATGGCGGCGGCATTGGGCTGGCGGACCTGGGCACTAGAGGCCGCCAGGGTCATGGCCAGCAGGCACGTAAGAAGTAATCGCATAAGGATTGGTAACGAAAAAATGTGGCGAAAGGTAGCAAGTTTATCACCGCCAGGTCCGTGTTTTGGATAAGCGGCGCGAGTTCAATCAGAATTTTCCCCTCTTGACGCCGTTCACCAGGAAGGTTCCATCTTCCTCGACACGCAACACGATCTGGGAGGTCTCCGCCTTGTCGGGAGAAAGCAGTACAAAAACATATTCGTGGGCGGTGACCCGGTCTTTCATGTCCTCGGTAAAGCCAAGGTCAACGGTATACACCTTGTCCACAGCCACTTTCTTGCTGAGCCTGTTCTTGTTGTTGCTGTCTGTGCACCGTATCCGCACCTCCTGATCAGACAGTTTGCTGAAACTGAGGTGGATGATCAAATATGGTAGTGGAGAGGATCCTTGTTCACGCCGTGCACGGTCGGCTTGTGTCTCCGTCAGGTTTATGTAACTGCTCTCAGTGGTAGGCCGTGGTTTGAACTTGTATTCCAGTTCAACCTTGAATTCCTCCGAGGACTTCAGCGGTGTGACAGGTCCCTGGAAATACGTAGCGACAAACCAAAAGATGAGGAGGTACATATTCAGCGAAAGCTATTTGCGTTGAATCGTAACATTTGTCAGCGTCTTCTCCTGCCCCCAGGGGTAGGTGTAGGTCGCGTTGGAAACGGAAATGGAATTGAACGTGCTGCCCACCACACAGATGTCGAAGGTGATGGTGTATGGTAGAACAATCACCGCATCGTTGGCATTGATCCGTATCTCAGCGATAGCGGGCAAGTCAACACCGGAAAGTACAGCGGCCGCTTGCCCGGATGTATTGACTACTTTCATCGTGGCGTTCAGGATCTGAATCACCCCATCGACGGTCTTGAGCTCAAAATCTACCGCAATTGCCTTATCGGGTGTTGTGTACGTCCACACGCCATCTACCGAACCATGGGTAGGCACCGGATCCGACGAGTCTTTGCCGCACCCGGCAATGGCAAGCGCCACAACCAGAAACACCACGATAATCCTCATCCCGCTAAAATAGTCAAATCGCGGTTCCCCGGAATTATTCCGTAAAAATACCCCGTTTGCCGTGGCACCAGGTTTACCGGATAACGACTTTCTCGGTCGAACGGAAAGAGGCAGCGTGCATTTGAAGCAGGTAGAGGCCCGGGCCCGTTCCCTTCACATCGACGATGCCCTCGATCGTACCGGCAGCATCGGCCTGAACCATGAGCGCGCCCAGGTTTCTGCCATTAAGGTCAATGAGCCTGATTTCGGCTTCCTCACCCGCACGAAGTCCCCGTGCCCTGAATCTCAATGCTCCGTCTTCGACTGGATTCGGAGAAACCAACAGGCCGGCCACGGCGGCTGAGATCTCCACGCGCTTGATGGGTGAGAATGAAAAGGTGCCGTCAATGTCGGTCTGACGAAGGCGATAATAGGATACCCCGGTGAGTGGGAACTCGTCCAGGTATTGGTAGTTCTCTTGCTGAAAACTGTTTCCAGCGCCCGGCACCTTTCCTGCAACTGCAAACTTTTCTCCATCTACGCTGCGTTCAACGGTAAAGTAATCGTTGTTGAGTTCCGTAGCCGTCGTCCACTCCACCCGTACGCGTGAACCGTCCGGTGTTGCGTTGAATGAAAGCAGTTCAATCGGCAGCGGGGAATTGACCGCATCCACAGAAGCGATGTGAAAGTTGTTGGCGTTCAGCAACGCTACGGATAATGCAAGGCGCTCAACCAACGGGCTTGATGTGGTTCCGGTGTTGGTTCCAGGAGTACCTACCACTCCGGAGGATGTACTCAACCGGAGGTGGGTGGTATTGGCGATCGTGCCGAAACCGGTTCCGCCAGCCCACAGGCTCCAGGTGGTAGCCGCGCCGCCTACCGTGCTGGAGATCGTCCAGAAAGAATTATGCCTGCGTGTGATCGTCAGGTCGTCAGTAAATGAAACGTTACTCGTCGTGTTAAGT
>JAYRXB010000544.1:0-13191 GCA_041917735.1 Cyclobacteriaceae bacterium | reverse complement strand
TGCCTTGAGCTAGAAGACTCAAGGAAGCAAATTGACAAAGCACTGAAGAGGATAAGCAAGCGCTATCGAAATTATCGTTTATACCTGGAAGATGGCACAGAGGTACGGCTAAGGGTGATAAAACTCTCTACTACCCTTTTGGTGTATGAACGCAACAACAACTTTATACTAAGACCAATTGCTGAGTTTGACGATTCCTGCTATAGGTCAAAATATTCATATTTCTACACCAGGGACATTTCATGGGTTAGGTTTAGTAAGGAAGAGGAGAGAGCATTGGATAAGCTCTTGATGATTCAGCGAAAATAGCCCGTCCATAGCCCTGTTGGTCCGGACCTCGAATAGAGTGGTCGGGAGTTTCGTAGACTGCGCTCACCTGTCTGAACTTTGATTCTTGTGATTGATGCGATTATCCTGAAGACCTTTCATAGCTGGTAGGTCAGCGAAATCAAAAGAATCAGCCGGAAATCACAGTACAGACAGCCACGTCCAGCCAATGACCGAAATCACTTTCCCAAGCAGGGGAATTCCTTACTTTTACCGTGCATTCATTATCCCATGGCAAAAAAGTCAAAATCCCTTCCCCGCGTCGCCTACTTCTGCATGGAGTACGCACTGCAGTCTGATGTGAAACTCTACGCCGGCGGCCTCGGCATCCTGGCTGGCGACTACCTCAAGGGCGCCAAAGACCACGGATACCCCATGGTCGGCATCGGCATCAAATGGAAACAAGGCTACACCGACCAGCGCATCGCCAAAGGGGACAAGGTGATCGATACCTATCCCATCTACAAATACCCCTTCCTCAAAGACACCGGCGTGGTGGTCACCGTGAAAATCCGCCAACGCGACGTGAAATGCAAAGTGTGGCTCGACGAAAGCCACGGCACCGTTCCCCTGTACCTCCTGGATACCGACGTGCCGGGCAACGAGGACGGATGGATCACGGGCCAACTCTATGGCTGGTTCGGCGAAGAACGCATCGCCCAGGAAATGGTGCTGGGCGTCGGCGGCGTACGGGCCCTCCGCGCCCTCGGCATCAAGGTGGACACCTACCACTTCAATGAAGGCCATGCGCTGTTCGCAGGCTTCGAGCTGGTACGTGAAAAAGTGAAGAAAGGCATTCCCTACGCCGCCGCCGTCAAGAAGACCCGCGAGCAAATCGTATTCACCACCCACACACCCATTGTCCAGGGCAACGAGTCGCACTACATCTCCCGCCTGATGTACATGGGCGCCGACCTGGGCGTCTTCAACGAAAAGAAACTGGAAGCGCTGGGCGGATCACCCTTTAACATGACGGTGGGCGCGTTGCGGCTGTCGCGCAAGTCCAACGCCGTGGCGCAGCTGCACGGCGTTACCGCCAACGCGATGTGGAAGAAGGTGAAGGGTCGCTCGGAGATCATCGCCATCACCAACGCCATACACCGGCCCACGTGGGTCGACCCGAAAATGATCGAGGCCGCCGAGAAGGGTGGCGACCTGTGGAACCTGCACCGGGATAACAAGCGCCGGCTCCTGACCTTTGTCAAGGAGCGCACGGGCGTGCAGCTGAAGGAAGAAGCGCTGACCATCGGGTTTTCACGGCGCGCAGTACCCTACAAGCGCAGCGACTTTATCTTCAGCGACCCCGCCAAGGTGGACAACCTGTTCAAGAGCGGCAAGCTCCAGATCATCTTCTCGGGCAAGGCCCATCCGCTGGACGACCGCGGCAAGGAGATCGTGGAAAACATTGTGCGGCTCACCCGCAAGTACCCGAACTCCGTGGTGTTCCTGGAAAACTACGACATGACCATCGGCAGCATGCTCGTCCGCGGCACCGACATCTGGCTGAACAACCCACGGCGCCCGCAGGAAGCCAGCGGCACTTCGGGGATGAAGGCGGCGATGAACGGCGTACCCAACCTCAGCATCCTCGATGGCTGGTGGCCGGAAGCCTGCGACCACGGCGTGAACGGCTGGCAGTTCGGCAACGGCTATGAAAGCAAGGATGAGAAGAAGCTGGATGCCAACGACCAGAAGGCACTGTACGAGGTGCTGCTCAAGGAGGTAATCCCCACGTACTACGACAACCGTCAAAAGTGGGTGAGCATCATGCAGGCGAGCATCCTGACCACCAAGGATCAGTTTGCCGTCAAGCGGATGCTGGAGGAATACTATCAGAAACTGTATATGGCCTGACCATGGTTGGGCGACCACCCATGATTGTCAATTCGGCTGTCTACGTAGATGGGGCACGCCAGACCGACCTCGACCTGGAGGCGGTATCGGAACAGCTTTGTCAGCCCGGGCGGTTTGTGTGGCTGGGGCTCAACGACCCCGACGAGGCCACCATGAAGAAGCTGCAGAAAGAATTCAACCTGCACGAACTGGCCATCGAAGACGCCCACCGCGCGCACCAGCGTGCCAAGATTGAAACCTACGGCGACACGCTGTTCATTGTGCTCCGCACCGTACAGATGAACAAGAAGCGCGTGGAACTGGGGGAGACGCACTTCTTCCTGGGGACAAACTTCCTCATCACCATCCGCCACCACTCGGCCACCAGCTACGCGGGCGTGCGGGCGCGCTGCGAGTCGTCGCCACACCTGCTGAAGAAAGGGCCGGCTTTCGCGTTGTACGCGGTGATGGACTTCATCGTGGACGAGTACTTTCCGGTGGTGCACGAACTGGAAATGGAGGTCGCGTCGATCGAGGAGAGTATATTCCGGGAGAAACTGCGCCGCGACACCACATTCAAGATATACAAGCTCAAGCGCCAGATACTCGACGTGAAACGCTCGGTGTCGCCACTCATCGACATCTGCAACCGGCTCATGCGCTTTGACCTCAAAGTAATCGACGAAGACACCAAGCCATATTTCCGCGACGTCTATGACCACGCCGTACGCATCAACGAGAACGTCGACAACGCCCGGGAATTGCTGAGCACGGCGCTGGAAGCCAACTTGTCGATGATCACCATCACCCAGAGCGAAGTGGGAAAGCGGTTTGCCGGATGGGCCGCTATCATCGGGGTGGCCACGATGGTGGCTGGAATCTATGGCATGAATTTCAAGTTCATGCCGGAGCTGGAATGGCGCTACGGCTACTTTGTCGTGCTCGGGGGCACGGCGGCGGTGTGCCTGTTTATGTATTACAAGTTTAAGAAGGCGGGATGGTTGTGAAGAGTGAATAGTGCAGAGTGAAGAATGAGAAGTGATGGGTAGGGGGGTTAAAAGGGCGGGCTGGCTTCCTGCCTGGGGTAGCCGGCCCGACCCGATTCCAATAACGTTGTGATGCGGAAGGCTTTAACTTCGATCTCCCGGGTGCAAACACCCGAACGCATTTGGCAGCGACTATGCTATCACATCACCGGCCTAACCAGGTTTGCTGGTTTACCCTTGTGGAGAGCCCGGTAACGCTCCGGGTCCTTCCCGCCCTGTGGCGGGACGCTGCTCTTAGCCAGCTGCATCTCCTGTTGGCGCCGAATCGCGGTGGCTGAGACGGCCCAACTTTTTCTACGCACGCTTACTTACGCTTCCTTCCGCACCGGCGGATGCTCTCCTCCAGCACCTTGCCCTGGTAGAGCTGTGCCGAATGGCGCAAGGCTTTCCGGTAGTGCCGGATGGCTTTGCGGTACCTGCACTTCAGCTCCCACGCCCTGCCCATGGCTTCGAGCAGGAAAGCTTTGCCGCTCTTGCTGGTCCGCAGTCCATCCTTGCAGATGCGCAGCACGTCGTCGTGCCGTTCATCTTCGGTAAGGATGGCGGCCAATCCCAGGTAGGCCTGGTTCAGGCTGTCATCGAAGTGCACGGCCATGCGGTAGTGCCGCTCTGCCACCGCGGGTTCTTCCATGTAGTGATGGTACAGTTCGGCAAGCGCCAGGTGAAGACGTGCATAGCCGGGCTCATCATACAGCAGGGGAAGGAGCCAGGCCAAAGCCTTTTCCGGCCCTTCCAGCCACGCTGCCTCTTTGGCCCGTTCGATGACTTCATCAATCCATTTAATTCTATCCATACTTCCTCTGTTTACGCTAAGCGCTGCGGCGGTTGTCCACCGCAGCGTTCAGCAAGAAAATCCAACGTTTACCGCGGCAACGGCGGATGCTTTGACGCATCGCTTCATAGGCAGGCCCCGCGGACAAAGCCAATGCCTCCTTGTACCGCCGGATAGCCCGCCGGTATTCACCACGCATTTCGTGCGCCCATCCCATGCCTTCGGCCAGGGCCGCCCGGTTTGCGTTAGCCCGATCACCGCCGCGGGCGAACCACGAAAGCGCGACCTCGTAGCGCCCCGCCTGGTTGTGCAGGTTACCCAAGTGCAGGTAAGGCGGCGCAAAGGAGGGATCAAACCGGATGGCGGCTTCGAAGTGCCGTTCAGCCTCGGAGACGTTGCCCATGAAGTACAGGTATCCCCATCCCAGCTCGTTGTGCAGTTCGGCGGAACCAGGTTCCTCGTACAACAGCTGCGACAGCAAGGACATGCCTTCATCGACTCGCTCCGTGAGGATGAGACGCTCGGCCATAGCCAGGCTGCTTTCGAATTCCGTCATTGCGCACCTCCTTTCGTTTTTTCGTTTTTACACAATACGCTTCCACCCGTCGTTTCGACGGTTTTGTTTTTTTGTTTGGCGTGGGCTAAAAACAAAAAACCCGGCAAGAGGCCGGGCTTTCTTTATGTGCGATCGTTACGATCAATAAAAAAAGCGCGACCACCCTAAAGAAAATCCTTCAGGTACCTGGTGAAAGCGATATGTGCTCTTGGTGTCAAGCATGGCGCAAATATAATGGACTGTGATCATCGTAGGATTCTTGTGGTCAATTTTTTTTTGTGCGTGTCGATCATGTGCTCCCGTCCTGTAAAAGAATTCCACCTCGCGTACACACTACGCAGTGGATAGCCAACGCGGGCACTTCTCCACTCCATGCCAAAGGCCAAAAGCCAATAGCTAAAAGCCAACAGCCTGGCACACGCGGCTTCAATGCGATTACACCGTCCAGATCTGCTTGAGCACGCGCTTGAAGTTGCCACCCAGGATGCCGAGTATTTGGTCGTTGGTATACTTCCTGCGGATCAACCCTTCGGTGAGGTCAAACATCCGCTGGGGGTGGTCGATGCCTTCGATGTCGATCTTGTCGCGGAACCCGTAGCTGCCCTTGTAACTGCCGCGAAGACGCTTCGCTTCCTCGGGGGGCATGTCATCGTATCCGTCGAGGTCGATGTCGCTGCCGACGCCCAGGTGGTCGGGGCCGATGAGCTTGGCCACATAGTCAAAGTGGTTCAGGAAGTCTTCTACGGTGGTGGGCTCGCTGCCTTTCACAAACATCCGCACACCGGTGATGCCCATCACGCTGCCGGTCTCGCCGACTTTCTTAATGACTTCATCGGGCTTGCAACGGGGGTGACCGGGATTGAGGGCGCGCACATTGGAGTGCGTAACCAGCACGGGTTTCCTGGAGACCTCGAAGGCATCCAGCGACGTGCGGTCACCGCAGTGCGACACATCGATGGCCATGCCTACCTTGTTCATGCGCTCGACAACGGCCACACCATAGTCGCTCAGTCCTTCATCACGGCGTTCGGTAGACCCGTTCCCAATCATGTTGCGGGCGTTGTAGGTCAGCTGCGATACCCGCTGTCCCATCTTGTAGAAACGATCGACGTCATCGAGCGTCTTGAAATGTTCCGCGTTCTGCACACCAATGAGCACACCGACTTTGCCGGAGGTCTTGACCCGGTCGAGGTCGCCGGGGGAGTCGATGCGCATAAAGAAGGAATCCGTGCCTGCCAGGAAGCTGTTCCAGCCGTTGACAAAATCGTTGGTCGACTGCCACACATCGGGGCCGCCGGTGCCCACGGCAATGTGAAACACGTGGATACCGCTTCGCTTGTAGCGATCGAAATCGGCGGCGGTAAACAGCTCCGGGTTGGCCACCCACTTGTCCATCAGCGGGAAGTTGAGGCTGAGCAAGCCGAGCATGTCAATGACGGTGGCCTGCTGCATCAGCTCGATGGCGCGGGCGGAATAGGTTTTGTCTGATCCGGCAAACAACGGGAAACTGCCCTTCAGAATTATCGGGGCAGTCAGCATGGCGGTAGCCTGAAAAATGAATTTTCTGCGTGAGGTCATGGGAATGGGTTTGGTAAAGGAATTTCGACACTAATTCGTGTCATTTCCAAACCATTCGTGTACAAGTTGCTTCACCGAGGCATCGGCGGCCACAGGACGGTACTCGTTGGTATGCACATCATACCGGTAAAGCGCCTGCCACCGCTCGGGGTGAACGCTCACCTGGGCGATGGCGTCAAGGATATAGTCAAGGTCACTGTCGCTCATGACCGGGTGCAGTGAAAGACGAACCCACCCGGGCTTCTCCGACAAATCGCCGGAATCGATCATGGCCGTGATGCGGTGTGAGTATTCGGGGTTCACGTGCAGGAGGTAGTGGCCATAGGTCCCGGCGCAGGAACATCCACCGCGCACCTGTATGCCAAAGTGGTCGCTGAGTACGCGCACGATGAAGTTGTAGTGAATCCTATCTACATAAAACGAGATCACGCCCAGCCGGTTCCGCACTTCGGGAGCCAGGATATGCAGCCCGGGGATGGCGTTGAGGCGATCAAAGGCTTTGGAGAGCAGCGCCTCTTCGCGGGCCTGAATCCGCTCGGTGCCCATGTACTCCTTGAGCCGTATCGCGAGCGCCGCCCGGATGGTTTGCAGGAATGCGGGAGTGCCGCCGTCTTCGCGCAGCTCAATGTCTTCCAGGTAGTGATGCTCACCCCAGGGGTTGGTCCACAGTACCGTGCCGCCGCCGGGCTGATCGGGCACCTTATTGGTGTACAACTTCCGGTTGAAGATCAGCACACCGGGGCTGCCGGGGCCGCCCAGGAATTTGTGAGGAGAAAAATAGATGGCATCCAGTGCCGCCTCGGGGTCGGCAGGATGCATGTCGATATCGGCGTACGGGGCAGATGCGGCGAAGTCAACAAAGCAAAGACCACCGTGCCGGTGCATGATCTTCGCCAGTTGATGGTATGGTGTAAAGATTCCCGTCACGTTGCTGCAGGCTGTAAAGGCGCCGATCTTGTTCCTCCGGTCGCTGTACTTTTTGATCTCGGCCTCCAGGTTCCGCGGATCAACGAGCAGGTCGTCACCCGGGGGGATGACCACCACGTCTGCCTCGCACTCCAGCCAGGAGGTCTGGTTGGAGTGATGCTCCATGTGGGTGATGAAGATAACCGGGCGTTCGGTGACGTCGGGATGAAAGTAGGGACGGATGCGCTCCGGGATGTGAAGCCCCAGCAGCCGCTGCAACTTGGCGATGGCGCCAGTCATGCCGCTGCCCTGGGTAATGATCACGTCTTCCGGCCCCGCATGGCAATGATGCTTGATGATGCGCTGCGCTTCCTTGTAGGCGATGGTCATGGCCTCACCGGTGAGGCTCGATTCGGAGTGTGTGTTTCCGAGCAAGGGACCAACGCGGTGCGACAGCATGTCCTCGATGGGCCCATACAGGCGGCCGGATGCAATCCAGTCGGCATAGAGCAGGTGGTGCCCTCCCGACGGACCGTTTACGTGGTAGTCATGACCAATAACATTACGGTTTATCTCCTGAAAGAAGGCCTCCAGGTCGGCCGGCGTCACGGCCTTCGCGGGTGCTGTCCGTTCCATGGATTGAAGGTATATTGAAGGCATGAAGAAACTCCTGACATATGTCAACCTCGGCCTCGTGCTCGTGGTGTGCTTTAGCTGTGCGAAACCTGCGTCGGACACCGGGCTCAACGTGATTGCCTACTACAGCGCCGGACCCGATGGCGTGGACCAGGTTCCCGTGGATAAGTTGGACCAGCTGATTTACAGTTTCTGCCATTTGAAGGGAAGTCGCCTTACCGTCGACGATGCTGAGGACTCCCTCACGATCCGAAAACTCGTGGCCCTCAAAGAGCGCAAGCCAGGGCTGCAGGTACTGCTTAGCCTTGGGGGATGGGGCGGATGCGAGACGTGCTCCGACGTATTCTCCACCGACAGCGGACGTCAGGCCTTTGCAACTTCGGTCAGAGAACTCTGTCAAGGACTTGAAACAGATGGTATAGATCTGGACTGGGAATACCCTGTAATTGAGGGCTTTACAGGTCATTCCTTCAAGCAAGATGACAAGCAAAATTTCACAGCACTTATTCGCGAATTGCGAAAGGCACTGGGGCCCGACTACCAGATCAGCTTTGCCGCTGGCGGATTCCGGAGGTACCTGGAAGAGGCCATTGAATGGGACCAGGTTATGCCCCTGGTAGACCGTGTAAACATCATGAGCTATGACCTGGTAGGCGGCTATGCCACGGTGACGGGCCACCATACACCCTTGTACAGCACCACCCTCCAGCAGGAATCCGTGGATCAGGCGGTTCAGTACCTGGCCAGCATCGGGGTGCCCCGCGGGAAGATGGTTATCGGCGGTGCCTTTTATGCCCGGGTGTGGAAAGACGTGCCGAACGTAAACCGGGGACTCTACCAACCTGGAACTTTCCTGCAGTCGATCGATTACAAGAATTTTGGGGAAGGCTTTAAGGGCTTTACGCTTTACTGGGACGAGGTCGCCAACGCGCCGTATCGTTATGACTCGGCCCGCGGCCTTTTTGCCACCCACGACGATGCACGCTCCCTGTCCCTGAAGACCCGCTACGCCATCGACCAGCAGTTGGGAGGGATCATGTTTTGGGAATTGTCGCTGGACAAACACCCCGGCGGCCTGCTCGATGCGATCGACAGCGAACGGCGGCGATAATTTGCAGATGTGAGCCCGTCCATGGAACTTGATGGTTCATTCCGTGCCTTATGACCGTATCCTTTGACACGCGCTATCCTTCCGTCGAAGACCTCCGGGCCGCCGCCAGGAGCCGGATGCCACGGTTTGCGTTCGAGTACCTCGACGGCGGATGCAACGAAGAAGTCAACCTGAGAAAGAACACCGAGGATATTCGGGCACTCGAACTGGTACCCCGGTATGTTGGCGCGTACCCGGGGGCCGACTTGCGCACGGATTTGTTTGGCCATACCTATGATGCACCGTTTGGAATAGCGCCGGTAGGATTGCAAGGGCTGCTATGGCCGCGGGCCGCTGAAATTCTTGCGGACGCCGCCCGGAGGCACAACGTTCCCTTTGTCCTCAGCACCGTGACGACGGCATCGCTCGAGTCGATTGCGAAGATTACCGAAGGCAATGCGTGGTTTCAACTGTACCATCCTGCCGACGACCGCCTTCGGGATGACCTGCTGCGCCGACTGGAGGAGAGAGGGTACTCGGTGCTGGTGCTCCTTTGCGACGTTCCTTCCTTCGGCTTCCGACCTCGCGACATCCGCAACGGGTTGTCGATGCCTCCGAAAATGACACTTCGAAACCTGCTTCAAATCCTGGGGCGTCCGCGGTGGGCCCTGGAGACTTTGCGCGCCGGCGTTCCGGAGTTTGCAACCATGAAGCCGTACATGCCCAAAGGCATGGATATGAAGACACTGGGGCTGTTCATGAGCCAGACCTTCCGGGGCAGGCTCACCGAAGATGGCATCAAGGCGATCCGCGACCGGTGGAAAGGTAAACTGGTGTTAAAAGGAGTTGCCGGTGATGCCGATGCATCGCTGGCCTTGCGGCTGGGCCTCGATGGAATACTGGTCTCAAACCACGGTGGTCGCCAAATCGATGTAGGCGAATCATCCATTCATGCGCTCCAACCGTTGGTCAAAACCTACAAGGGCAGAATGACCATCATGATGGACAGCGGCATCCGGTCCGGACCCGATGTGGCGCGCACGCTGGCGACGGGTGCCGACTTTGCTTTCCTGGGGCGCACGTTTATGTATTCCGTGGCCGCGCTGGGCAAGGAGGGCGGTGATCATGCCATCGGTTTGCTGACCGCGCAACTGAAGCAAGTGTTGGAACAATTGGGATGCGCAAAGCCAGCCGACCTTAGCCGATACCTTCCACCCAAGTAATTTCGGCACCTTCCTGTTGGTGAGCGAATGCAACGCTGATACCTCCATTTCCAATCTTTCCGGATATCGATGGCAACGGAAGCCAAGAGATACTGACCCTGGCCACCGGTTTCGTGGGTTTATTTATCTTTAAGCATGAACAGGTTGCTCTCCCTGCTTGTCGTCCTCGCCGCGGCCGCGGCCCATGCCCAGCCGAACACGTTGGCGGATACCCTGGCGAAAAATGCGGCATCGGTTCAACAGTTGGTGCAGGCCAGCCGGAAGCATCAGTGGATCGACCCCCATCAGTCGTTGCGCTATGCCGATGCCGCCCTGGTGCTGGCCCAGGAAATCGGTGACGAAGGAGGGATGGCGCGGGCTAAGGTGCAGAAGGGTTTCTCCTTCTGGACGTTTGGCGACAATGAGTTGGCGATCCAGGAATCCATGGAGGCGCTGGAGATCGGCCGGCGCCTGGCTTCGAATCCCATTCAGGCGGAAAGCTATTACGTCCTGGCCCGCGGTTACATGGACGTTCGGGAAGGTGAAAAGGCCTGGGAGGCGATCCGCAACGCAGAGTCCCTGGCGCAGCAAGGCGATGATTGGGAACTGCTGTGCAGCATCTACAACCTGATGGGCGTCATCCAGTTCATCGACGGGAAGGAAGACAGCGCGCTGTCGTGGTACACCCGTGCATATGAAGCGGGCAAACAACACGGCGTCGATCCCATTCAATTTCCACGGATCATCTCCAATATCGGGGAGTGCTATGCAGTGGAAAACCCGGCGCTGGCACTTGATTACTTCAACCGGGCGCTGGATCTCGCCGGCAAGACCGGCAACCAGATCGCGAAAGCCTCCATCATGGGAATCATCGGTCACGCCTACCTGCGCGGCAATGACCTCGTGAAATCGGAAGCCTACCTCACGGATGCGCTGCAGTTGGCCCGTCGCCTCGGGTTGCGCAGGGTGGTGCGCCATACGTATGGAGGGCTGGTAGACATCCGCCTTCGCCAGGGGAAAGGGAATGAGGCGGTTGTTTACCTGCGGCGTTACTATGATGTACGCGACAGCCTGCTGGGCACGTCAAAGGTAAGGCAGATTGTGGAGCTGGAGTCCAAGCATGCGCTGCAGCTTCAGGAGCAGAACATCCGGTTACTGGAAAACGAGAAGCGGATCCAGGCACTCTACAATAATATATTGATCGGGCTGGTGGTGCTGCTCCTGGTGTCGGGCGTTGTCGCCTACCAATGGCAGCGCTATAAGCACCGGAAGAACCGGGAGATCCTTGGGCTTGAAATTGAAAACCTTACGCGGCGCACCCTGGAAGCTGAGGCCCGGATGAAGGCATCGTTGGTGCAAGATTCCCCCGAGGAGATGGAGTCCAGCGACCAGCAGCTGTTGCGCAAGGCGATTGCCGTGGTGGAAGCCCACCTCACCGACACCCAATTCGGTGTCGAAAAAATGGCCGACGCGTTGCACATGAGCCGGACCGGGCTGCACCGGAAGATAAAGTCGATTACCGGGTTTCCGCCCAGTGAGTTCATCCGCTCCATTCGCCTGCACAAGGCAGCCAAATTGATCCTCGGGCGCACGGAGCCCGTAACCCAAATCGCCCAGCGGGTGGGGTTTGATGACTATTCACACTTCTCCAAGTCCTTTAAGAAGCACTTTGGGGTTTCGCCCAGCCAGTATGAATCCCAATCGGGCGCTGCCGCGGCGGCCTGAGAGCCTCCTTCCGCTTGGCTGGATGTTCCAAAAGCATGGCGGGATGTACCATCGCCGTAACCGGCAGGTGTGAAATTCACGTTTCTGCACACGTTTGAGTTGGCCTGATCCGGCCCATGACACGCTACGACATGTTATTGGCAAATCCTGCCAATCGCCAGGCACAGCCCTGCCGGTAGTTTTGCGTTCGATTACAAAAAAAACAACACTCCTATGAATGCGTCACGAGGCAAGAAGGTATTGGCCATCATTCTGGGCATCAGCATCGCGGTTTTGATCGTCATGCATGTCCTGAACGGCGACCTCCTCATCGTCGGGCTCAACCATTAATCAATCCACAACACACCAAAAAACACCCCATCATGCAAACTACCGTGCAGACAACCACATCCCTCAATCCGAACAAGGCCCTTTGGGAGAAGGGCGACTTTACCCGAATCGCCGCCACCATGCGGGAGAGTGGCGAGGCCCTCGTTGCCCAATTGGGCATCACCAAAGGCATGCGCGTCCTTGACCTGGGCTGCGGCGACGGCACGACAGCCATCCCCGCCGCGCGGCTGGGCGCCAAAGTGCTTGGCATTGACATTGCGTCGAACCTGGTGCAGGCCGGCACCTTGCGGGCGCTGAAAGAGAACCTGGTCAACCTGGCCTTTGAAGAAGGCGACGCCTGCGACCTGAAGTATCAACGCGACAAGACATTCGATCTTGTGCTGAGCGTCTTCGGTGCCATGTTTGCGCCCCGGCCGCACGACGTGGCCCGTGAGATGGTGCGCGTCACCCGGCCTGGCGGCCGGATCATCATGGGCAACTGGATACCCAACGATCCAACCCTGGTGGCACAGATCCTGCGCATCAGCTCGTCGTACACCCCGGCGCCGCCAGCGGGCTTCGTCAGCCCCATGCTGTGGGGTGTGGAGAACCAGGTCCTGGATCGATTCCGTGAGGCGGGCATTGCCACCGGCAACGTCTCCTTTCAGCGTGACACATACACATTCACGTTCGAAGGTCCCACGGCAGACTTTGTCTCGTTGTTTCGGACCTACTACGGACCAACGATGAACGCGTTTGACGCCGCAGCGAAAGCCGGTAAGGCCGATGACTTGCAGCAGGAACTCGAGGACTTGTTCCGCAACCAGAACCGCAGCGGTTCTTCACGACGTACGGTAATTCCCGCAACGTTCTTGCGGGTGACTGTGCAGGTGTAACCGGCAGCAGGATTCTAAAATCTCGTATTCAAGGGGCGCATGCCCCTTTTTTTGTGCCGGCTAATTTCGCGGGCCGAAACGAAGCTGCAGTGCCTGGGCTACGGCGTCGCGGTAATTGCCACCGATGGGCAACTTCTTGCCTGCGACTTCCACCTCGTTCAGGCTGAAGGAAGTAATCTGCGGGATGGCAATGATGAAAGAGCGGTGGATCCGCAGGAAGTGACCGGGGTCAAGCTCTTGTTCAAGGGCCGACAGCGCGTACTTGGACACGATGGCGCTCGTCCGGGTCTGGATTCGGATGTATTCCTTCTGACT
>JAYRXB010000543.1:0-3659 GCA_041917735.1 Cyclobacteriaceae bacterium | reverse complement strand
GTGCTCGTGATTGGGGGCACGGAGGATTCGCTCATACCCATCAAGGATCTCCGCACGCTAGCGCAGAGGGCACCAAAAATCACCCTAGCCGAACTGCCCGAGACCGCACATATGGGCATGTTTGAAGCCAAAAATCAGGGTCAGAACATCCTTTCCAGTTACATCAAGCGGATTTGGGGGATACACGGGACATAAATTTGCGGGACCATTGGAAATTATGGTCTAATCACGTTAAATTGGGGATTCCATTACAATTGCTGAGAATTTGAAGAGTCTTTATATTTGTTTGTATTAACCTGAAAACACCTTAACACCATGGTTGAAAGTGCATACGCATCCTGGAATAGTTTGGCCCTGAATATTGCCTATGGCTGCTGGGCCTTGGGTCTCTTGGTTGTCATAGGATATATCGTCAGGCTTTCGAGCATTCCGGACAACAAGGACAAGTATGATTTTATCAACCGTCACGAGGTGAAGGTCCTTTGGTATGCCTCACTGATTCTCATTGTTGGGGCATGCGCATTCTTCAATAGCAACATCCTGGAACTCACAACCATTATGACCTTTGTGCGGGTCTTTCTGACGGCCATGATGGGAACCATTGCTGCCCTCATCATTCAGAACCTTCTCAAGTTCTACTATCCTTTCTTTATCGAGAAGCGCCTTAAGGTATTGCGCTATAAGCCGCGGATTTCTCCGAAGACCGGCAAGCCGATGAAGTTGCTCAGCGAAGAGGAAGAAGACGTGCACCTCGATGAAGGCATGCAGGCTGAAGAGAATGTGTTTTCGGTGGACTACGACGTATGGAAGGACGAGGAAACTGGCTTCATCAAAATTGAAAAGTATGCAGGTCACCTGCATGCCATCCAGTGCCCGGAATGCAACTACCAGACTTTTAAAGTGGCACGTGAAGAAATTCTGAGAGCCCCCACAGCAACAGAGGAAGGCGAACTCCTCAAGCACTACCAGTGCAGCTACTGCGGGTATAAGGCTAAGAAGACGGTAGCGCTTAAGCCCCAGGTGAAAACACCCGAGGCGGCCACGGCCTAACGCGAATACATACAAGGAACAAGAAGGCCCTGTTTACAGGGCCTTCTTCGTTTTGTTAGAGGGTGGCAGGAAGCCGGATCTGGTCGGTGTAGAAGTTGAACCGGGAATGCTGAACATCCAGCGGAACGATCTTCTCGATCATGTCTTTCTTGTGATTGTAGAAAACCTCGATGTAGTAGTTGCCCAATAGGTAGAGATTTACTTTATACCCGTAGTACCGGATGCTCATCACACAGGACCCATGTTCATAGAGCAGGCTGACCTGCCGGTCAAACGTCTCCCCAAGAAAATCGACAAGCGGGATCATGAACAAAAATAAACAAAAAGAGAGCCGCAAGTCACTTCAAGTGCTTCTGGAAAAAGGCCAGCGTCCTTTCCCAGGCTAACTTGGCAGCGGCCTCGTTGTACCGGGTAGGTGCAGTGTCGTTGTTAAATGCATGCTGCACACCTTCGTACATGTAGAGCTCATAGGTGATGTTATTCTTCTTCAACACCTCCTCATAGGCGGCAATACCGGCGTTAATTCGCTCGTCCTGGCCAGCGTAATGCAACTGGACGGCGGCCCTAATCTGCGGGACCGTTTCGGCAGCTGGCTGACTGCCATAGTAGGCGACGGCAGCATTCAACGTTGGCGCATTCACGGCGAGCTGATTGGCCATTCGACCGCCCCAGCAGAAACCTACTGCCCCGATTTTTCCTGTGCATTCGGAGCGGGAGCGCGCATAGTCGATGGCCTTAACAAAGTTGTTCAGGTTCTTAGTCGCGTCAATAGCCTGAAACATCTCCCTGGCCTTGTCGGCATCCGTTGGCGTTCCACCCTGGGGGGAGAGGGCATCGGGCGCAATGGCCACATAACCGGCCAGTGCCACGCGACGTGCAACATCTTCAATGTGCGGGTTTAGACCACGGTTTTCATGAATGACAATGACAGCCGGGAATTTTCCGGAATCTTTGGGTCTTGCCAGGTAGGCCTTCATCTCGGCGCCATCGCCCGGGTAAGTAACCCGCTCTGTGAGGAGCCGGTCGTCTTGTTGCTGTATCGTCTCCGCCTTGGCATAGTTGACCTCCAGCAAGGGGAGAACGGCAAGTGCTGCCGCTGTACTTCCCGTCAGTCGGGTAAGCTGGGCCATGAATTCTTCACGCTTGAGCGGTTTATGCGTGTACTCGTCAAACAGGTTGATGATGCGCTGATCCATAGGTAATGGGGTTTTAAGCTATTTACAGCATCAGCACGAAAGATGCCAATGGAATATGTCAACCGGGAAGAGGCTGCTGTAGGGGTCGCCGCAAGAAAAAGCCCCTTTCGGGGCTATTGGGGTGAAAGACGGGATGCCGCCCAGAAGGGGCGAGCATGCTCGTGCCGCTTCGGCACGGCACTCGACACCCGCGACCCTCAGCCTTGGTTGGATTGGATAAAATCGAGGACTCGCTTTCGGGATTTGAAGTTCTTGAGCTTCCTCTCTAGTCGGATGGCATCGCCACGTGTTGGCACAGGACATGACCAGAGAATCTTCCAAGGAATCTTCTTGCTGGTGTACTTCTCTAGTCCAGCATTATGCCGGGCCAGCCTAGAGTTCAAATCTCGGGTTTGACCAAAATAGAATGAGCCATCCCGTAAGGATTCGAGGATATAAACGAAGTACATGTAAAAAGCCCCTTTCGGGGCTATTTGGGTGAAAGACGGGACTCGAACCCGCGACCCTCAGAATCACAATCTGATGCTCTAACCAACTGAGCTACATTCACCGTTTGAGGACTGCAAAGGTAGGAGACGCGGCAGGAATTACAAAAGGGCCTTCTTATTCCGGCCTGAAGGTCATCCGCATGCCGCTCTGCCCCTCACGGAGCTCCCCGTTTTCGTACGCCAGGTGCCCCGAGACAAACGTGTGCGTCACGCGGGCCTGGAAGACCTGCCCTTCAAACGGAGACCACCGGCACTTGGCCAGGATATTGGAAGATTCTACCCGCCAGGGACGGTTCGGGTCTACAATTACGAGGTCGGCATACGCTCCTTCACGGATGAATCCGCGGTCTTCTATTCTGAACAGGATCGCGGGGTTATGACACATCTTCTCAACCATGCGCTCTACCGAAATTTTTCCCTGCTTCACGAATTCCATCATGGCCACCACACTGTGCTGAACGAGTGGCCCGCCGGCAGGAGCGGAGAAGTAAGGCTGTTGCTTTTCTTCCCGTGTATGTGGGGCATGGTCGGTAGCGATCACGTCGATGCGGTTGTCCAGCACGGCCTTCAGAATAGCTTGCTGATCGGCAGATGTCTTGATTGCCGGGTTCCACTTGATGTACATCCCCAGGCGTTCGTAGTCTGCGTCATTGAACCAGAGGTGATGGATGCACGCTTCTGCTGTAATTTTTTTCTTTGAAAGCGGGAGCTCATTCGAAAAAAGTTCAGTTTCTCGGGCCGTGGAAATATGCAAGATATGAAGCCGTGTGCCGTGCTCTCGGGCCAACTCAACCGCCATCTGGGAAGAAAGATAGCACCCCTCGACATTCCGGATTTGAGGATGCATGGAGGGCGTTACCTTGTCACCGTACTGTGCCTTAAATTTTTCCGTGTTCTTGCGAATGGTAGGCTCATGTTCGCAATG
>JAYRXB010000542.1:0-15316 GCA_041917735.1 Cyclobacteriaceae bacterium | reverse complement strand
TGGGATGTGTTGCAGCCGCGGTTCCAGCGCTACTACAACTACTGCCTCGATGCGAGCGCCACCAACCCGGCGTTGTTGCAGACCATGGTGGAATACCAAATGGCCACGAAGGGGCTGCTCCTCAATTCCACCAACAAGGTAAAGCAAGCCATCCTCAACAGCGGCGACGAAGCGTTGGTCCAGGAGTACCTGGCCTGGCTAGACAAGAAGGAGGCATTGGCCCGGTATTATTCGCTGTCCCGCGAAGAGCTCGCCAACCAAAAGGTTGATCTGGCGGCCCTGGAGAACGATGCCAACGACCGCGAGAAAGCCTTGTCTGCAAAGTCTACGGAGTTTTCCAAGGGTTATGCGGTTGAGCAGGCCGACATGAAGACCATCGCTTCGCTGCTGGGCGACACGGAGGCTATGGTGGATGCGGTACGGCTGCGCAAATTCGACAAGGAACTCAGCACCGAAGCGCGCTATGCCATGCTGGTGCTTACGAAAGGAGCGGCACCCAAGGCGGTAGTGCTCGACAATGGCAAAGACCTGGAGACCCGGTTTGCCAAGTACTACAAGAATGCCATCCTCCAGCGCATTCCGGATGAATTTTCATACATCCAGTTTTGGTCGAAGCTGGATCCGTTGCTCGCCGGAAAGAAAACGATTTACTTCTCTCCCGATGGCGTGTACGCGCAACTCAACGTGAACACCATCCGCAAGACCGGTGGTGACTACCTGGGCAACCTGTACAACGTGGTGGTGCTTGGCAACACGCGCGACATCGCGGATATCAAGGTCAAGCGGCCTGCGGCGGCGAAGACCGCCTTCCTGCTCGGGTTCCCCGACTTTGGCGGCGCCGCACCGGCATTGCCCGGCACCAAAGCCGAGATCGATGCGGTGAGCGGGGTGCTGCAGACAGCAGGCTATACGGCCAGCCGCGTCACCGGTGGCGAGGCCAACGAGGCCAGCATCAAGGCCTTGAAGGGCCCAACACTGGTGCACATTGCCACGCACGGCTACTTCCTGCCCGACAGTGAAGGCGATGCCATGGGCGTGAGCGCCGAGCATGCGAAGAACAACCCGCTGCTGAGGTCAGGATTGATCCTGTCCGGTGCGCCGGACCCGACGAAGGAAGAGAAACGCGCAGACCTGAGTGGCAGCGACAACGGTGTGCTGACAGCGTACGAGGCTATGAACCTGAACCTCGAAGGCACCTCGTTGCTCGTGCTGAGTGCGTGTGAGACCGGCCTGGGCGAAGTGCGTGCCGGTGAAGGCGTGTACGGTTTACAGCGCGCCTTCCAGGTAGCCGGCGCCCGCACGTTGCTGATGAGTTTGTGGAAAGTCGACGATGCCGCCACGCAATTGCTGATGACCAGCTTCTACACCAACTGGATCAAGACCGGCAACAAACTGACGGCCTTCAAGCAGGCCCAAACCCAGCTGCGGGCTAATCCGAAGTATAAGGAGCCTTATTATTGGGGGGCGTTCGTTATGCTAGGATTGTAATGGAATCATGAGTTTCCTGTAACGCCAGGAGCTCACGAAAACACCCTCAAATTCATCCCCGTCAACGTTGTGTTGTATTTTTTCAAGGACGCGGTGGCGGGGCCGTTCACGACTACACCGGAGGTGCTGAACCGACTGCCGTGATTGGGGCAGAGGAAGTTTCCCTTCGATACATCAAAACCGATGGTCGTACCCTGGTGGGTGCAGGCCTGGCTTACAGCAGTATACAATTGCGTGGATGCATTGAGGCACACGACGATGATACCACTCTTGTAAATAAAGCCGCCGTCAGCCAGCAACGCAGCGTTGGCTGTCGCCGTCAGGTCAAGCGTGAAGTCGACCCCCGTCGGGCCGCTGGGCGACGGATCGGATGAACTGGAACAGGACTCGAGTGAACATCCGGCACACACGGCAATGCCCGCAGTGCCCAACAGGCGAAGGAATTCATTTCTCTCCATAGTTAAAAGGTAAGGTCCGGGAAGTTAAAGAATCTCCCGAAGCGCCGCCATCAATAACGGAATCTCTTCTTCATTATTATAGTAGTGCGGCGAGATACGGAGGCCCCAGGTCACCCCTTTTGCGTCAAAGTCGATGACCGCATAACCCCGGTAGCTGATGCTGGTGTTGACCCGGCGGTCGCGCAACTGCTGCATAACCTCGCCGGGGTCCTTTCCGGGCAATGCCACCGTGATGATGCTGCCCTGGCGTTTTCCCTTGTCGAGAATCCGGAGCCCCAAGTCGTGAAGTCCTTCGCGAATCTTTGCGCACAGCGCCGCATTGCGCTGCTCAATTTCTGCCACACCCACAGCAAGCGCATACCGGGCCGCCTCTCGTGATCCGAGTACCAGGCCGTACGGAAACTCCCAGTCTTCAAAGCGACCGCCGTCCTTCCGAAGGGTGAACTCGTTCGCGTCGGTCCAGTTGGCACCGCGCATGTCGACATACATCGGCCAGATCTCCTGGCTGAGGATGTTGTCGGAGATATAAAGGAATCCGGCGCCACGAGGACCGCGGAGAAATTTCCGAAACGTGCCGGAAAGGAAGTCACATCCGATCTTCTCCACGTCCACCGGGATCTGACCCACGCTCTGGCAGCCGTCGACGAGGTAGAGGATATTGCGCTCCCGGCACAACTTGCCGATTTCTTCTATCGGCTGAACCAGCCCGCTGTTGGTGGGGATGTGGGTGATCGAAACCAGCCGGGGCTTGTGCGCGTCCATCAATGCGCGCATGCTGTCCACATCGACGCCACCTTCGGGCAGGCTGTCGGCACGCAACAGCCGGAGGCCAAGGCGCCGCTCCATCGAAAGAAAGGCAAGCTGATTGGAGATATAGTCTTCATTGGCAATGAGGATGCTGTCTCCAGGCTTGAAGGCAATGCACGAGATGGCACGGGCGTAAGCGTTGGTAGCGCTGGAGGCAAAGGCCACGTTGTGTGGCCCGCATCCAAGCAGCTCACCCATGGCCGTGTAGAAGCCATCAATCTCCGCCTCCGACGCATCAGCGGCCTCATACCCGCCGAGCTGTGCTTCCAGGTCAAGGTACTTCTTCTGAATTTCGATAACCGGCGCCGGCATCAGCGCCGCACCGGCGTTGTTGAAATGGATGCGACTTTCGCATCCGGGAGTTTCTTTCCTGAGTTGGACTAATGATTTCAATGGCTGGCGGTTAAGGGCTAAAAGCTAAACGCTGAAGGGAAGTACCTTACAAGGTCGCCAAGCCGGAACCATTTTCAAATTTTCAAATCTTCAAATTTTCAAATTGTTAATTTAGGCCAACCTAACGACCCTTGATGCGCTCATTCTTTACTTCACTTATCTTCCTATTGGGCGCTACGCCTGCCTTTTCCCAGGAAATCCCCTACACCATTTGCGAAAACTGCTGGAACCCGGATTCGCTGGGCAACCACCGGGCGGTAGTCACCGTGCCGACGGCTGGAAAGTCGGCCGCCGTGCGTATCGACTGGCGTCGCCGCGACCAGAACCCGGAGCGAAAAATGATTCTTGTCACCGACGAGAAGGGGACCCTGATCTCCAACGTGGGCCGCAGGGCAATCAACCGCGAGTCGGGCGAGGTGTTCTTTGAGCCGGTCGCTGGTGCCGGGACGTACTATGTCTATTACCTCAAGTACTATTCGAAAGGACGATCCAACTACCCTACCGTCATCTACCCGGAATACAAAGACACAGCCGCTCCCGACTGGACAGCGCAAATGTTCCTCAAGCCGGTGACCGCTACGGTGAAAGAGTTTCAAAGCATCGATGCACTCAATAGCTTCTACCCGATGGAGGTGATTGCTACACAAGCAGCTACCGCTGCGCTACGGGAGAAGAGTGCGGGCAAACCGTATCTGATATTTCCGGAAGACAGAATGTTTCCGGTGAAGATGCGCACCGATCTTCCGCAGCGCTGGATCCTACGCGGACCCTCCGATGGGTTTGAGGGCACGGCAGACCGGGGTGAAAACTACGCGTTTCAACTGGGACTTTGGGCGCATGCCGGGAAGGTGGAGAATATCACGGTGAACTTCTCCGATCTCACCGGTGCTACCGGGGCGATAGCGAGCGCGTCACTCTCTTGCCTGAATACCGCGGGCGTTGCCTGGAATGGGCAGCCCTTTGAGAAAGACCTCGATGTAGAAGCCGGGCAGGTGCAAGCACTCTGGTGCCTGGTGAACGTACCGGCCAATGCTGTGGCGGGAGACTACGCCGGAACTGTGACAATCCGCGCGGCGGGAGTTGAAGCGAAAACCATCGCCCTTCGCCTGGCGGTCACCGGAAACACGGCACTGAATGGTGGCGTGGACGAGCCTTCGAAACAGACACGCCTTGCCTGGCTCAACTCCACGCTTGCGGTAAATGACGAAGTCATCGCCCCGTACACGCCGATCGATCTAAAGGGACATACGTTGTCCATTCTGGGGCGCAAACTTGAGCTAGCCGAGAACGGCCTACCGAAACAAGTGACCACCTATTTCTCGCAGTACATGACGCGGATGGCAAACCTCGGCAAGCCATTGTTGTCGGCACCGTTTGACTTTGAGGTGCTGCGATCCAACAAGACGCCAATGCGGTGGCACACGTCGAAGAAACTGGAAGTCCACAAGCAATCGGACGGAGCAGCCAGTTGGTCCGCGACCAGCACGAACGAATCGCTTTCACTGGAGGTGAGCGGCCGCCTGGAGTTCGATGGCTTTGTGATGTATACGATGAAGTTGACGGCATTGAAAGATGTGCGCCTCGCCGACACCCGCCTGCGCATGCCGATCCGCAAGCCGTTTGCCAAGTACATGCTCGGTCTGGGCCAACGCGGTGGACTGCGGCCGGCCAACTTCCGGTGGAACTGGGATGTAGCCACCAAAAACCAGGATGGTGCCTGGATCGGCGATGTCAATGGAGGCATGCAGTTCTCCCTCCGCGCCGAGAATTACGTCAGACCCCTCAACACAAATTTTTACCTCCAGAAACCGCTCAACCTGCCGCCATCCTGGGGCAACGACGGAAAGGGGGGAATCTTCATCGCCGACGATCCAATGACGGCAACGTTGACAGCCTACAGTGGCGCCCGCGACATGAAAGCAGGGGAGACGCTCTATTACAACCTGACATTGCTCTTGACTCCCTTCCACACCTTGGATACTGACTTCCAGTGGAAAACCCGGTTTTACCACAAGTACTCTCCCGTGGATACCATCCTCGGCTGCGGGGCTACGGTCGCCAACATTCACCACGCCAACGCGATCAATCCTTACATCAACTACCCATTCCTTCGCGTGAAGGAAATGAAAGACTACATCGACGAGGCGCACCGCAAGGGGCTCAAGGTCAAGATCTACAACACCGTACGGGAACTGTCGAACCGGGCCTACGAGACACCGGCGTTGCGAAGCCTGGGCACGGAGATCTACTCACCTGGCGCCGGCGGAGGATTTTCATGGCTTCAGGAGCACCTCGGTGACAACTACATCGCGGCGTGGTTTGTTCCCGAATTGAAGGACGCCGCCATCATCAACAGCGGCATGAGCCGGTGGCACAACTACTACGTGGAAGGCATGAGCTGGCTGGTGAAAAACGTGGGCATCGACGGCATTTACCTCGACGATGTGGCATTCGACCGGACCACGATGAAGCGTATCCGTCGTGTGCTGAAAAGTGAGCGCGGCCCTGGTATCATCGACCTCCACTCGGCGAACCAATACAATAAGCGCGATGGATTCAACAACAGCGCCAACCTGTACCTCGAACATTTCCCGTACCTCAACCGCCTGTGGTTCGGGGAGTATTTCGATTACGACTCCAAGCCCGACTTCTGGATGACCGAGGTTTCCGGCATTCCCTTCGGGTTGATGGGAGAAATGCTTGAAAAAGGGGGCAACCCGTGGCGCGGGATGGTCTACGGGATGACCAACCGGATGCCCTGGACGGAGAACAGCGACCCCAGCCACCTGTGGAAAGTGTGGGATGAGTTTGGAATGAAAGGGTCGGAAATGATTGGCTATTGGGTGGATCCACACCCCGTAAAAACCAACAACCCCGAGGTTCTTGCCACGGTCTACAAGCGCAACGAACGCATGATGGTGGCCGTGGCCAGCTGGGCCGATTCCGATGTACAGGTTAAATTAGCCATCGACTGGAAAGCCCTGGGCCTGAAGCCGACGGATGTGGCTGATGCACCCGCCATTCAGGATTTCCAGGACAAACAATCGATCAGCCTCACCAATGGATTCACGATACCAAAAGGAAAGGGATTGCTCATTATCATCAAATAATTCCCTTGCGCACGGGCATTAATGTCAGTGCAAATTGATCATCAGGCCAATAATTGCCACTTATGTCTACCCGCCATTTTCAAATCTTCAAATCTTCAAATTTTCAAATTGTCTTGTGGACTATCGTCGCGCTGACAATTTCAAGTAGCGTCAACTCCGCTTTCGGCCAGGGCCCTGCCACCGTCAAGGAGAGCAACAAGGTATTCAAGACGTACCCTTTCTCCGATCCCGACCCTGTTCCCCGGATGGGCAACATCTACCCCTATTTCCGGTTTGATGGCTATTCCGATAAGGGCATCGACAAGTCCTGGAAGGTGGTGGAACTGCAAAACGACTACATCTCGGTGATGATCCTTCCGGAAATCGGTGGTAAAATCTGGGCGGCAACGGAGAAATCCACGGGAAAGAACTTCCTCTACTACAACCACGTCGTCAAGTTTCGCGACATCGCCATGCGCGGCCCTTGGACGAGCGGCGGCATCGAAGCCAACTACGGCATCATCGGCCACACGCCAAACTGCTCCACACCCGTCGACTACACCACGCGTACCAATGCGGATGGAAGCGTGAGCTGCTTCATTGGCACCCTCGATTTGCTCACGCAGACGTATTGGACCATCGAAGTCAACCTTCCCAAAGACAAGGCTTACTTTACTACGCGGTCGTTCTGGAGCAACACCACGCCGATGGAGCAGCCGTACTATACGTGGATGAACGCGGGGATCAAGGCTGCCGGGAACCTGGAGTTTGTTTACCCGGGCACGCACTACCTTGGCCACGACGGCAGCAACAAATCATGGCCCATCCATGAAGGCAATGGGCGCAACATTTCCTTCTACGAGCAGAACAACTTCGGCCCCTACAAGTCGTACCACGTGTTCGGGAAGTACACCAACTTCTTCGGAGGTTTCTGGCACAACGAGAATTTTGGCATGGGACGCTATGCTGCCCATGAAGACAAAGCTGGCAAAAAAATTTGGGTGTGGGGATTGTCGCAGCAAGGCATGATCTGGGAAAACCTGCTGTCCGATACCGACGGTCAATACGTGGAGGTGCAGTCGGGTCGCCTGTTCAACCAGACCGACCACACAAGCAGCGTCACGCCGTTCAAACACCGCGGTTTCAAGCCCTACTCAACCGACCATTGGACGGAATACTGGTTCCCGGTGGTGGGTACCCAGGGTTTTGTGACAGCCGCACCGACCGGCGCGATGAATGTGCGGGTGCGGAATGGTTATGCGCGAATCGATATTTCCCCACTGAGTGATCGAAAGGAGAAATTGGTCGTAATGGAAGGTGAACTGAAGATTTATGACAAAGAAGTTATGCTGAAAACGCTGCGTCCCTTTGTGGATTCGGTGAAGCTTGGTACCGGGCAACCCTTGCTGATAACCCTCGGAGACAGGCTCATCGAGTATACTACCAACCCCAGGGATGGCGTACTGTCGCGCCCGGTAGAGTCTCCGGCTGAATTTGACTGGAACTCGCTGCAGGGACTGTACCTGGAAGGGAAGGAGTTTATCCGTGAGCGACAGTATGCGAAGGCAGAGGAGAAGCTGGAACAGTGCCTGGCCAAAGACCGTAACTACCTGCCTGCACTGACCGACCTTGGCATGGTACATTATCGAAACCTCAATTTTTCCGCAGCGTTGGAACGCCTCCGGCATGCGCTGAGTATTGATACGTACGAACCGCAAGCAAACTTCTATTATGCCCTCACGCACGTGGCACTCGGTAACCTCACCGATGCACGCGACGGATTCGACATCGCCGCGCAGGACCCGGCATTCCGCACGGCGGCGTTTACGGAATTGGCACGGATGGATCTCAAAGCCGGACGGTACACCCGCGCCATCGATTACATACGCAAGAGCCTGGTTGGAAATGCCCAGCATGTGGAAGGGTTGCAGTTGCTCGCCGTTGCCGGCCGCCTGTCGAAATCGGAGCCGACCATGAAGGAGGCAGTCGCACAATTGAAGCAGCTTAATCCGCTCAGCCACTTTGCAAACCTGGAGGTATACCTCGCCAACAAGACCCAGGACAATGCGAATACTTTTACCAATGCTATCCGTAACGAGTTGGTCGTTGAAACGTACCTGGAATTGGCAGCGTGGTACGCAAGACTTGGGCAGTGGAGCGACGTACAGACGATTTTGTCAATGTCTCCTTCCAATGCGGAGGTTCTTTTCTGGCAGGCCTACGCCGAGCAAAAGTTGGGTGGCAATCCCGACAAACTGGTTGAACGTGCGGTGGACGGAAAAGTGGAAGGTGTCTTTCCGTTCCGCGCCGAATCAGCCGAGGTGTTCGCCTGGGCAACCAGTGTCACGGGCAACTGGAAACCCAAGTACTTCCTGGGACTCATTTACTGGAGTCGCAACCAGCTGGCCAAAACCCGGGAGCTATTTGCCGCCTGTGGCAACCGACCGGAATACGCAGCCCTCTATGCGGCCAGGGCTGAACTGATCAAGGAGTCGTCCCTCAAGGATCTGCAGCGGGCTTCGGAGCTCAATCCAAACCAGTGGCGCTATGGTAAGCTGCTGATTCAGCATTACATCGCAGACAAGAAGTATTCGGATGCCTTGCGTGTGGCGCTGGAGTACGACAAGCGCCTGCCCAATGATTTTCGACTCAGGCTTCTTTTGGCTAAAGCTCAACTCCTCAATGGCAACTATGCAGCCTGCAATGAAGTGCTGTCCAAGACCAATGTGTTACCCTATGAAGGTTCCACCGAAGGTCATGCCCTGTATCGTGAGGCCTGGCTCATGCAGGCGATCGGCAGGATGAAGGCCAAAAAATATGCGGAGGCATTGACCATGATCAGCAACGCGCGGCTGTACCCGGCTAACCTCGGAGTAGGCAAGCCCTACGATGAAAACATCGATTCACGCATCGAGGCATACATGGAAGGCTTGTGCCATGAAGCGATGAAGAAGGCGGACAAAGCCACTGCTTCGTGGGCGGCGGTTACCAGGCAAGTGGCTGTCCCCGGAATCAACAACCTGGTCTCTGCATGGGCGTTGCGCAAGCAAGGGAAGCCGGAGGAGGGTGAGACACTGCTAAATACCTGGGCTGGTCCGACACCATCGCCGTTGGCAAAATGGTGTCTCGATGTTTATGATGGAAAGGCGGCGGCCTGGGAGTTCGGTCCTGAACCGGACGGATCGCGGGTGGTGGAGGAGTTGGTGACGATTGTCCGGTAGGGGGCTAAAGCCCCACTAATTCCCCAGCCAGATCCTATCAATTGCCCCGCCCTTCAGGGCGGGGATAACCAGTAGAATTGAATTAAGGGACTTTAGTCCCCTCCCGACATAAGCAGGAGCCGCTTCGACTTGGCCACAATCTCCTCCCGGTTCATCATCATCTTCCGAACCTCTCCCTTCACATACATCTCCGCCTGGTCCTTGTAATGCGGGCTGAGAAAATTCCCCGACTGGCCGGACGGTGACACGGTCATGCCGTTCTCGACGTTCGCAAAATCCGTGACCTTCCGCAAGGCAGGCCCACCGTCGCATTCAAAGACGCCCGTGGTATCCAGGTCGAAGTGCATGTTGTTGATCACCTCGCTGCCACCCGGAACCCCGAAGGGCCCTACCGAGAAGTAGCTTTCCAGTGCTTTCACGGCACCCAAGGCATGCGGGTGTTTCAGAAGGTGGTACTTCTCCCATGTCCAATCCTGCATCGTGGGTCCGCCATGCTGTTGAAGCAAGGCGAGCGATTTCTCGGCGGCACGGATTACGATATCGGTTCGTGTTTCGGTTTTGTCGGTCGTCTTCACGTCATCCCACCAGGGCGAAGATTCGCTGGCAACCAGGATCTCCCACGTGTTGCGCGCGATGGATGTGTTGTTGAACGCCTGGTAAGCGGGCCAGCCCAGCTCATCGATCATGGCACGGTACATCGTCTGTGCCAGCAGGTTGAAATAAATGGAGGGTGCGATATCGGAGGTCTTCATTTCACCCTTCCAGTCTTTGAGCACGCCGGCCATTTCGGAAAACCGAGCATCACCCGATGCGGTCAGGACGGCGGAAAGCTGTTGCGCAATGTCGGTATGCATGCGTGAGGTGACATCCAGGTTGACTTTACGCACTTCGTCAGGTGTCCAGAGTTTTTCTTCAGTGAGCAGTTCCACGATGCGGCCCGACCGTGAGCGTGGGTAATAGTAGCCGGGGAAGTAGATTCCACCGACAGTATCGGGTTGGTTGTTGGCCGAATAGACAAACCCCCAGGGCGGGTTGATGGCATGCGGATTTCGGGAGAAATCATAGTAGCCCTGGTATTCGTCTTTGCCCGACGCGCCATCCAGGAAGAATTTCGAGTTCACGTGTGCTGGTCGCACCGGGAGACGGGCGGCCGCCCACCAGGCGATGGCTCCTTCGTTGTCGCCGTACATCACATTAAGGCCGGGAGCTGTCATCGTCGATACGGCATGCTGGGCCTGCGCGAAGGAAGTAGCATGGTTGAGTTCGTATACAGCCTGCAACGCATAGTTGGTCTGATGATGGAGTTCCCACCAGAGGGCGACGGGGGTGGGAGAAGGAACGGATTCCTCCATGATGGCATTGAAGAGCGGGCCGTGACGTGATGACTTCACCGTCAGGACGACGTCGTCTTCACCCTTGACCTGGATGACTTCTTCGCGAACGGAAAGATCTTCCCACTGCCCGGCAAACTTTACCTGGTTTGGGTTTTCCGGATTGATTTCTTCACGGAAGAAGTCGGTATCATCGTTCTCAAACATCGTAAGCCCCCACCCGCAGAAGGCGTTGTTACCAAGGAATCCGAACGGAACACCGGCGGCATGGTGCCCGTAGAAGCGGTGACCGGGAAATTCAAGGTGAGCCTCGTACCACACCGCCGGCTGGGAGTAGCCCATGTGGGTGTCGTTCTCAAGGATGGGCTCGCCGGAGGCCGAGCGCTCGCCAGCGATCACCCAGCCGTTGCTGCCAACCCAAAGCGGGATGGGCAGGTTATCCAGTCCCTCTTGAATGGCCGTGATCAGTTTTTCGTTTCCGGGGGGTGTGGATGTACGACCGAAACTCTTGATCCGCTCCGACTTGGGCGGAGTCTGCACAGCGAGATCCTTCAGGTAAGCATCGCCAAGTTCGGTCCGTATTTTTTCGAGCATGGGATCAATCTGGATGCCCTCGGCGAAGCCGAATGCCATGATGCCGATGACCCGGTAGATGTCGGCCGGAACAAATTCGGTCTTGGGTATCCCCATGAGGGTAAATTCAATGGGTGTCTTTCCGTTGCGCACGTAGGAATTGATGCCTTTCTGGTAAGAAAATGCAGCACGTTGGAACTCAGCGGTGTCGCTACTGAGGAATTTTTGCGTGTGTGCTTCGGCGAACTGGTTGATGCCGAGGGTACGAAACAACTTGTCCGTGGGAACCAGGTCTTTGCCGAGAACTTCAGCCAGCCGGCCGCCGGCGGCCCTACGGAGGATTTCCATCTGGAAAAGACGGTCTTGTGCATGGACGTAACCGAGCCCGAAGTAGGCGTCCTCCAGTGTCGTAGCATAGATGTGCGGGACACCGTAGTCGTCATAGTAGACTTCCACGTCGCCTTTCAGGCCCGCAAGGGTCACGGAGCCTTCGTATACAGGCGCGGTCGATTGAACATAGAGGTATCCGCCCACGGCGGCAACAAGCACCAGTATCGCCAACGCGATAACTATTCTTTTCGCTATTTTCATGGAAGAAAGTTACTAAACAATCGACGACATCATGCGGCGCTCCACCAATTTCAGCTACCTGTTCTTTTCTCTGTTGCTGACCCTCCTGGCGACTTTCGGGTGCCAGGCCCAGAACAAGTATGGATTGAAGACCACGGGTATGGCCGCGTACAAGGCCAGTCTGGCGACCAGCCCCGAGAAAGAGTTGGTGAACCTGGCCGATGTGGCGCCGGAAATCCTCCTGGAGATCGGGTATGCAACGGAGAAGAACTTTACGGGAAAAAAAATCTACACCTTGCCGCGCGCCTATGTGCGAAAGCCGGTGGCCGCCGCGCTGAAGAAAGCACAGCTGGAGTTTGAAAAGCTTGGTTACGGGATCAAAGTGTACGATGGGTACAGGCCTTACAAGGCAACGGTGAAGTTCTACGAAGAATACCACGATACTACCTATGTGGCTTCGCCTTATCGCGGTTCGCGGCACAACCGGGGCTGTGCGCTTGATATGACGATCGTGGACCGCAAAACCGGGGCGGAAGTCCCGATGCCCACCCTGTGGGATGCGTTTGACCCCCAGGCCTGGCCGACAGCACACGTGGCTGACCCGGTGATCCGGAAAAACCGCGACTTGCTGATTTCAGTGATGGAGCGAAATGGATTTACCGTGTACGAACACGAATGGTGGCAGTTCGACTTCAATGGCTGGAAGAACTATGAAGTCATGGATATCGATTTCGAAGAACTGGAAAAAAAGTAATGAGCATGACGATTGAACAATCGCAGCAGGAAGTTGACCGCTGGATCAAGGCACATGGCGTCCGGTATTTCAATGAACTTACCAACATGACTATCCTGACGGAGGAGGTGGGTGAGTTAGCCCGCATCATGGCCCGACGCTATGGTGAGCAATCGGAAAAGGAATCCGACAAGGGCAAAGACCTCGGCGATGAAATGGCCGACGTGCTCTGGGTCCTGATTTGCTTGGCCAACCAAACCGGTGTAAACCTGACGGAAGCGTTCAAAAAGAATCTGGAGAAGAAAACGTTGCGCGATAGCGAACGACACCACGCAAACCCGAAATTGAAGTAATCCCGGATGAAACACATCCTTCCGGTTATTGTGGTATCTCAATTCTTTTGTACCACGCTTTGGTTTGTGGGCAACGCGGTCATGCCGGAAATCGGGGCTGCGTTTGGATTGAATGAGCTGTTCTTCGCCCACCAGACCAGCGCAGTACAGTTTGGTTTCATCTCGGGTACACTCACGTTTGCGTTGCTGACCATCGCGGATCGCTTTTCACCCTCGCGGGTATTCTTTCTCAGCGCATTGGCGGCGTCACTGGCCAACGTACTTTTGATTGGAGAAGCGAACGGAGCGACCAGTATTCTGCTTCTTCGTTTTGCGACAGGCTTTTTCCTGGCGGGTATCTACCCCGTGGGAATGAAGATCGCATCCGATTACTTCGACAAGGGCCTGGGTAAGTCGTTGGGATTCCTGGTGGGTGCCTTGGTCCTGGGGACTGCCTTCCCGCACTTGCTCCGCGGTTACCTGGTGGCCCTCGATTGGAGACAGATCATTGTTGCTGCATCGTGTTTGGCGACAGCAGGCGGAATTTTGATGCTGATGTTCGTACCGGATGGGCCCTTCCGCAAGCAAGCGGGAAGCGTAGATTGGTCCGTAAGCCGGACGGTGTTTCACAGCAAAGGCTTCCGGAGCGCTGCGTTTGGATACTTCGGCCACATGTGGGAACTCTATGCCTTTTGGTCGTTTGTTCCGCTCATGCTTACAACGTATGCACAAATGCATGCCACTGCAGATTGGAGCATCTCGATCGGAAGTTTCATGGTCATCGGCGTTGGTAGCCTGGCTTGCGTCGCTGCTGGTTATTTGTCGGTGTATTTAGGCGAACGAACGACGGCCGCCATGGCATTGGCTGCCTCCGGTGTCTGCTGCCTACTGTCTCCGTTCATGTTTGCCATCAATCAGCCCTTGCTGTTCGTGGCCTTCCTGGTTTTTTGGGGTATTGTTGTCGTAGCTGACTCACCAATGTTCTCTACCCTGGTTGCCCGGAATACGCACGCGCAACAGCGTGGCTCCGCGCTGACACTGGTGAATTGCATTGGCTTCTTCATTACCATTGTTAGCATCCAGGTACTGGGCTGGCTGCTGCTCCGTGTTCCGACGCAGTACCTGGCGCTCTTTCTGGTTCCGGGTCCGGCACTCGGTCTTATGGCCCTGGCTTCCGGAAGAAAGGCTGCCGCAGAGCTGCCACTTTGAATAGCTGCCCACCAGGAGAAGAATTAATTGGCGTTGTCAATGCTGCCTATTTTCTTGTCCTTTGTCGGATCAACATCTGCCCATGAAACAAATAGTCTATTTCCTGCTGACGGTGGCAATGCTCAGTGCTTGCTCCAGCCACCCCACCGCCGACACATTCATACGCGCCAGAATTTGGACGGGCAATCCTGCCCAGCCGTGGGCTGAAGCCATGGCCATCAAAGGAGATACCATAGTTGCCGTGGGCACCGGAGCAGAAGTAAACGCGTGGATCGGCGACAGCACAACGGTGATTGCCCTCCCGGCAGGCCAGCTCATCACACCGGGATTCATTGATGCGCACACCCACTTCGTTGACGGCGGGTTCCGGCTATCGTCGGTGCAACTGCGGGATGCGAAGACAAAGGAAGAGTTCGTGAAACGGATTGCCGATTATGCCAAGACCGTGCCGGCCGGCACCTGGATCATGGGTGGCGATTGGGACAACCAGAATTGGGGTGGTGAGCTTCCTTCGCGCGATTGGATCGATGCTATGACACCCGATCACCCGGTGTGGGTAAACCGGCTGGATGGACACATGGCGCTGGCCAACTCCGCTGCCTTGAAGGCGGCCGGCATTTCCGATAAGGTAAATGATGTGCCCGGGGGCGCCATCGAACGCAACAAGGGAAGGGTTACTGGCGTGATGAAGGACAACGCCATGGCGCTTATCGACCGGGCTGTGCCTCCGGCAACGGAGCTGCAGGAAGACCGGGCACTCGAAGCGGCCATGAATTATGTGGCTTCGAAAGGTGTGACATCGGCACATAACATGTCAGGCTACTGGGACGCTCTGGAGCGCGCTCACCGCCAGGGAAAGCTTATCACGCGCATCTATGCGGGCACCAGCCTGGGCAACTGGCGCACCCTGGATGAACGAATCAAGAAAAGCGGCCACGGCGATGCATGGCTACGTTTCGGCAACCTCAAGGAGTTTGTCGATGGGTCACTCGGATCGCACACGGCCGCATTCTTCAAGCCGTTCGCGGATGCACCAAACGATTCAGGGTTCTTTGTCACGCCGCCCGACCAGTTGTATCGCGGCATAAAGGCCGCCGACAGTGCCGGACTTC
>JAYRXB010000541.1:0-5987 GCA_041917735.1 Cyclobacteriaceae bacterium | reverse complement strand
GTGCCCACGGTCGATGTGAACTAATTCAAGATCTTCGTCATTCAGGTGTACATTCAATCGGGATCCAAACGTAATCACCGGCCAGGCGTCTTTGTCACGCGGCGGAACCGTTTTGCCCTGACGGTTTACGCTTTCCTTCATCATGCGGGCCCGCACATTGTCATGCGCCATAAGGGTTGCCCCCAGCCGCTTGAAATTCTCGTTGCCCCCGGTGTGATCCCCGTGAAGGTGCGTATTGATGACGTACTTGATTCCACCGGGATCCAGCGTATTCACCGCGTTCTTGATTTTCTCCGAAAGTGGCGCAAACTGGTCGTCAACGATCAGGTTGCCATCCTTACCGGTAAGTGCCGCCAGGTTTCCACCCGAACCCATGAGCATGTACAGGTTACCGGCCAACTGGAATGGACGGATTTTTACGGTATCAAAATTTTGCTGGGCCTGCACCGTGGAGGAGATCAACAAAAGGGCGAATAGGATTCTCATGCGGAGTTTGGAATAATTGTGGAATGTAAAGTACTAAATGTAAAATGTAAAAGGGAATGAGTCCCGGGCCAACTATTACATTTTGCATTTTACATTCATCATTTTACATTTTTCGACCCGCTGGGGCCCGGCCCCTGACACCTTGTCCCCTGGCCCCTGTTTTCAGCAAGAAGCGGGTTGAGCACCTCCCCACGTGGCCCCACCTTTGCTCAACAAAACACTACTTTTATGATGGTGATCAACGAAACCAACATCAATTACAAGCGGATTGAACAGGCTATTCAGTACCTGGAACAGAACGTACAGCGTCAGCCCGAACTGGATGAAGTAGCCGACAAGGTCCACTTGAGCCCCTTTCATTTCCAGCGTCTCTTTACCGATTGGGTGGGCATCAGCCCGAAACGGTTCCTGCAGTTCCTGACGGTTGATTACCTCAAACAAAAACTTCAGCAGACACGCAACCTGGTGGAGGCTGCGGACGCGGCAGGATTGTCAAGCCAGTCACGTGTCTACGATTTGTTTACGACCCTGGAGGCGGTTACGCCACAGGAGTACAAACTCAGCGGCTCAGGCATTACTGTCGAGTATGGGTTCCATGAAACACCTTTCGGGACGGCCCTGGTGGGTGTCACGGAAAGGGGCGTGTGCTGGATGTCCTTCCTCCCCAACGAGTCCACTCCCGCCCAGGAATTGGAGCAGATGAAAGAGCACTGGCATCAGTCCGTCTTCCGGCAGAACCAATCGCGAACGCTGGCGGTCATCGAACAAGTCTTCGGTAAACACGATGTCCAGCAACCGAAGAAACTTCACCTCTTTGTGAAAGGCACCAACTTCCAGGTCAAAGTATGGGAAGCATTGCTTCGTCTGCCGCTGGGTTCGGTGACAACCTACCAGGGCATCGCCGAACAGATCGACAACCCCAAGGCCATGCAAGCCGTGGGATCCGCCGTCGGTTCCAATCACATCGCCTACCTGATCCCCTGCCACCGGGTCATCCGCAAGGACGGTATCCTCGGAGAATACCGCTGGAGCGCACCGAGGAAGAAGAGCATCATTGGGTGGGAAATGGCGAGAACAGTAATCGGTAATCGGTAATCGGTGCGTCAGTTGCCCGCACTACACGAGCGGGACATGTATTTCATTCGTGCTAATTCGTGCAATTCGTGGCTTACCATCCGCGCCGCATCCTATCTTTGCCAAATGAAGCTGAACCTTCCGCTGCTCAAGCAACTGTGCTCGATTCCCGGCACATCAGGTCACGAATCCCTGGTGCGTGATTTTCTGCTGGCGCACATTCGAAAGGCTCAAAAGAAGTGGAAAGCCAAACCCGAGATCTATCACGGCGGTGATTTTCAGGACGGAATCATCCTCAAATTTGGCAAACCGAAGACCGCGGTGTTCGCGCACATGGATACAGTGGGCTTTACGGTACGCTACTTCAACCAACTTGTACCCATTGGAGGTCCGGATGCCGAAGCCGGCGCCACGCTTGTTGGTCGCGACAGTAAAGGTGATATCGAGTGCGAACTTGAATTTGACAAGGAACATCATGCCCTGTACAAATTTGGCCGGGTAATCGACCGGGGCACACCCCTCTCCTACAAGGTAGACTTTCGTGAAAGCCGCCAGGCCATCGAATCGGCCTACCTCGACGACCGGTTGGGTATCTACGTCGCCCTGGAGATCGCCAGCAAACTCACCGATGGCATTATCGTATTCAGTTGCTGGGAGGAGCATGGGGGCGGCGGGGTGCCGTTCCTGGCGAAATACATCTACGAAACGTGGGGTGTACGCCAGGCACTCATATCCGACATCACCTGGGTGTCCGATGGCGTGGATCACGGCAAAGGCGTGGTTATCTCCCTCCGCGACCGCAACATCCCGCGGCGCGCATTTGTCGACCGCGTGATCGCCATTGCCGACAACCACAACTGCGACTATCAGCTCGAAGTAGAAGGAACCGGCTCCAGCGATGGCGGAGAGTTGCAACGATCGCCCTATCCCTTTGACTGGTGCTTTGTAGGGGCGCCGCATCAGCATCCGCACACGCCTAACGAGAAAGTATTTAAAAAGGACATTGAATCGATGATCCGTTTATACCATCACTTACTTAAAAACCTATGAAGACTCGCCGGGAATTCATCAAAACCACCGCCACTGCGGCCGCTTTCTCCATTCTTCCCGCTTCCGCATTTTCATCGGAAGCGGCGACCAAACTGCGCCTCGGCTTCATTGGTGTCGGATTTCGCGGCCAAGGGCATCTCGGTCTTGCACTGCGCCGCGATGACGTTGAAGTAGTCGCCTTGTGTGATGTACAGCAGCGCATGATGGACATGGCGCTGGCGCGGGTCGCCAAGTCAGGAAAATCAAAACCGCAGGTTATCCTGGATGGACCCTATGGCTACCGTAAGATGCTGGAGAGTAAAGATATTGATGCCGTCATTATTTCCACCCCGTGGGAATGGCACACCGTAATGTGCCTCGACGCGATGAATGCAAAGAAGTATGTAGGCTGCGAAGTAATTACAGGAATGACTGTGGAAGAATGCTGGCAGCTCGTCCACACCAGCGAGCGCACCGGGATGCCACTCATGATGCTGGAGAACGTTTGCTACCGTCGTGACGTCATGGCGGTGATGAACATGGTTCGCCAGGGCGTCTTTGGCGAACTTGTCCACCTGCAGGGCGGCTATCAGCATGACCTGCGTGAGGTAAAATTCAACGATGGCAAAGATCCGCTTGGTGCCGGTGCGGAATTTGGCGAGAAGGCCTTCTCGGAGGCTCAGTGGCGCACCCACCATTCGGTCAACCGCAACGGCGACCTCTATCCCACGCACGGGATCGGCCCTGTCGCCATGATGCTGAACATCAACCGCGGCAACCGCTTCACCCGGCTCTCCGCTTATGCCACCAAAGCGCGCGGGCTGCACAACTACATTGTGAAAACCGGCGGCGAGAATCACCCCAACGCCAAGGTCAACTTCCGGCTGGGCGACGTGGTGACCACGATGATCCAGACTGCCAACGGGGAAACGGTGCTCTTACAGCACGACACCAACCTTCCACGGCCCTACTCCCTGGGATTCCGTGTGCAAGGAACCAATGGAATCTGGATGGATGTCAACAAGTCCATCTACATCGAAGGTCAAAGCAAGGAAGAGCACCGCTGGGAAGATGCCCAGGCCTGGCTGGATAAGTACGATCATCCGCTGTGGAAGAAATACGGCAGCGATGCTTCGGGTGCTGGTCATGGGGGCATGGACTGGTTCGTTTTCAATGGGTTTGTACAGGCGGCCAAACTGAAAATCCAAACACCGCAGGATGTTCTTGATGCCGTCACCTGGAGCGTCATCACGCCGTTGTCGGAAGATTCCATCGAGCGCGGCGGCGAGTCGGTTGAGTTTCCGGACTTCACGGGCGGCCAGTGGATGTATCGCAAAAATGACTTTGCGCTGAACGACACCTATTAAAGCGGTATCTTTGCAAGAAACCAAACGCGCGATCCGTTGTTAGTGAAGTATGAAGATCAAAGACCTCGAATTCAAGAAGTTTCTCACCGCGGAACGCATCGATAAGAAGGTGACGGCCCTGGCACGCCGGATCGAAAAGGACTATCACGAAAAAGCGCCCGTATTCCTGCCGATCCTCAACGGCTCATTCATGTTTGCCGCCGACCTCATCAAGCAGCTGGACATACCCTTGCGCGTTTCCTTTGTCAAGATCTCTTCCTATAGCGGAACGCTCAGCACCGGCCAGTTGAAAACGCTCATTGGCCACGACGAAAGCCTGTTTGGCACCGATATCCTGATCGTCGAGGATATTGTGGATACCGGACTAACCCTCTCTAAGATTTCCGAGGAACTGAAGAGCCTGGGAGCGAAATCAGTGGAATGCGTAGCCCTCCTGCGCAAAGCCCCGGCCCGCGAAAAAAACATACCCATCAAGTACGTTGGCTTCGAGCTGGAAACCGAGTTTGTCATCGGGTACGGCCTGGATTACGATGGCCTGGGCCGTAACCTCCGCGACATCCATATCAAAGTGGATTGATTGGTTATGCCAGGGAACGGCTAATGCACTAACCTCCCCCACTTCCCGCGCGACCTCATTTTTCATTCTTCATTCTTCACTTTTCATTCCTACCTTGGGGGTCTAATTCGACGCCCATGATCAATGTCGTTATTTTCGGTCCTCCAGGAGCCGGCAAAGGCACGCAGAGTGACCGGCTCATCAAGAAGTATGGCTTCGTACATATTTCCACCGGCGATCTTTTTCGCTGGCATACCAAGAACGACACGCCGCTGGGCAAGCGTGTAAAGGAGATCATGAACAGTGGTGCCCTGGTTCCCGATGAAATCACCATCGCCATGCTCAAAGAAGAGCTGGCCAAAAACCCACAGGCCAGGGGATTTCTCTTTGACGGGTTCCCGCGCACCGTGGCACAGGCCGAAGCCCTGGACCGCTTCATGAAGGAAAATGGAACGGCCATCCACCACGTGATTGCGCTGGACGTTTCGGAGGCTGAGCTTCGTGCACGGATCGCCAAGCGTCGCACCATTGAAAACCGGGCCGACGACGAAGACGAAAAACTCAACAAGCGCGTCACCGAGTACTTCGGAAAAACTATCCATGTGCTCCCCTACTACGAAAAGCAGAACCGGCTCAAGACGATCAACGGCGTAGGTGAAATTGACCGGATCGCTTCAGACATTTCAGCCATTCTCGATAAGCCATGATACCCTTTTGGCATTTTGGAGAATCCCGGCGTAAGCCCACCTTGCAGGAAAACTTGCGTGCCTTCAAGGTAGTCGGGATCTTCCTGGCATCCGTCGTCATCGCGTATACCGTGATCGCACTTCTCGTCTTCGGCCACCTCTGACGTGTCGAATCCCAACTTCATCGACTATGTGAAATTCCGCTCCCGCTCGGGGCATGGCGGCGCAGGCTGCCTGCATTTTCACCGGGAGAAGTTTGTTCCGAAGGGAGGTCCTGACGGCGGCGACGGCGGACGTGGCGGGCACGTGATCCTCAAAGGCAACGCCCAACTGTGGACACTCCTTCACCTCAAGTACCGCAAGCACATTTCCGCCGAAGACGGACACGCCGGAGAAGGCGCCAACATGACCGGCGCGCAGGGACAGGACGAAATCATCGAAGTGCCGCTGGGTACCGTGGCCCGAAGAGCCGATACCAATGAACTCATATGTGAGATCAATCACGATGGCGAAGAGGTCATCCTCTCACCCGGTGGCCGCGGCGGAAAGGGAAACGCATTCTTTGCAACACCCACGCAACAAGCACCGCAGTTTGCCCAGCCTGGTGAACCGGGTGTCGAAGAGTGGATCATTCTCGAATTGAAACTGCTGGCCGACGTCGGCCTGGTCGGGTTTCCCAACGCTGGCAAATCGACACTGCTGTCAGTTGTCTCGGCGGCCAAGCCCAAGATCGCCGATTACGCCTTCACCACACTCACACCCAACCTGGGCGTGGTGGCTTACCGCGAC